>NZ_JBLXXT010000010.1:0-75104 GCF_048513575.1 Rothia sp. CCM 9417
CGTAGTTTACTCAGTTGCCGATGAGCTCGAAGTAATTGACGCAGAAACGCAATGTTTACCCGGGTTAGAAGACGACCAGAAACCTACCGCCGAAGTCATTCCCGCTGAAATAGCACAATAAATTCTTCTGTTGAGTTAAAACTATTTTTTTAATCAATTTCTTTTGAGATATATTTTTACTTAATATTTTTTGGAGAAAATTACGATGCCCCAAGAAAATACCCCCACTCCCGAACCTGACCAGAGCTCTACCAACGGAATTATCATTGCAGGCCTCATAGGTTTTCTTGCATGCGTATTCCTTGAGCTATCAATCGTATTTTTGAGCACTGATGAGCAACTCACATCCGTAAGCACCTTCCTGGTGTTCAGCGCCGCTATCTTTTTAGGTATAGCCCTGTTAGTTCCTCTTTTTAGGAAGAGTGAGAGTAAAATAATTTCATCGATTCTCGCCCTTTTATATACTGTCCTTGCTTTTGCAGTAGCTTCTTTTGCCGCTGCTATAGCTGGCTGGTCAATCTATTCAAATGGAATGCATCGATAAAAACGTTTATTTCGGGGGCTCTTCCGCCTTTATACCTAGCCTGGCAATCCCACTTACGACTACCGGGTACACCAGCCGGAAGAATGACAGCTTCCCTCATCCAGTGTTGATAGGGCTTAGGTTGTGTGGCTAAAAAGCGTGATTGCCCTATAGCCTACAACTGCTCCGTTGCAGTTCCCTTGACCGGTACAAACAGCACAGCAGGTCTAGCACTAGGGTCGATGGTCAAACCACCAGCCTCAACTAGATCTGCCACACATACTACCGACGAGCCCTACACTCATCAGAAAATATCACCGGCTTCGACCCATTCTAAAGCCCGCCACGCCAGTCCTTGGGAGCGAACTGAAGGTGCTGGAAGGGGAAATCATGCAGGTTTTCGGGTGCCTGGCCGTACTTTTTCTGCACCTGGGTGTACCAGCGTGAATTGCCCTGGTTTGCTTGGGACTGGCTGGTGTCATACTCGTAGTTAGCCGCCATGCACCAAATGTTACGGTCACTGCCATAGCCACCGTATTTCTGCACGGCTTGCGCGATCATGAGGGTTAGTGGGCGCAACCCCAGGGTATTGAGGTTAACTGCGGGGTTGATGCGGAACCACTGCCCCTCATAGGGTGCCAGAGCATGGGTCAGGTTACCGTCCCCCTGGCGTGCAGGCCAGGAGAAGCCGCTACGCGCATTAGGCAGGGTGAAAGAAACTGCGTGGTTGATAGAGCCGGCAAGAACCTCGTCAATACCGATCTGGGTGAGTTCGCTGGCCATCCCAACCACCGAACTTGTGCCTCCGGTCAGTTGCAGGCTGTGCTTAGAACCGGGGAGCTTGTGAGCATCTTTAATATAGCCGCCGGAGCTGTAATGCCACTGACCGGCATGACTCCCACTGGTTGTTTTCTTGACCTGGTAGAGGGAGCGCCAGATACCGGTTCCCCGATCGTAAATAGCGATAGAGCGGTCCCCACCACCGGGAATCTGGAAGTTCTTAGGGACGGGCAGGCGTACAGCCCTTTCAGCCCCCATCAGCCTCTTATACTCATCACTCTGGTATCTAACCCGGTTATCGAGGCTGTAGAACCATTCGTAGTGCTGAGCGGGGTCTTTGCTATTGACCGTATGAATGGGGATATTGTAGGCGAAGACATTACCGCTCAGAGGTAGCTTGCCTCTAAACCGGTCACTCACATACCTGCTGTGCAGATTCTTGAGGTAGTTGGCCATCTGTGCAGAGTTGGAGAGCACCGGCATCTGCGAGACATTCCGCTGGGCAACCGTTCCTCGCGCCAGGTAGGAGGCGGGGCTAAGTGGTGAGGTTACGGCTGCTGATGCCTGTTCCACGGGTAGGGCCATAGCCGCTATACCTCCAAGGAACAGGGGTGCCAGAGCCCGGCGGCTAATGGGGTGTGCAGAAGACATTGAACATCCTTTATCTCGGGGTCTGTGGGTGCCAGAACCGCTGGGAACTGCCAGGATATTTACCCCGCAGTGCGCCCTTATTTCAGAGGCTGTAAGCCCCAGCGGTTGCTAGCGACCGGCTTTAACCTACCAGTATTGCGCATCACTTTCACCCTCTTAATATTATTCTGATATGGAAAAACATTTATCTTAAGCCCACAAGAACCGCTCATGAGCCCACTGGTCATTCCCCCATCAGCCCACAAAAAGGTGCCTCCCCTCCCCCAATCGGGAGATAGAAGGCACCCCATGCCGAGGCTAACTCAGAGCTTAGTCAGCCAAGTTGATAATTGCGGCGCGTGAAGCATTCACGACCCGCTTGATGGACTCCAAGACCTCATAGGTCAGTGCTGAGTCAAGGGCCAGAACACATAGGGCCTGCGCGTCCTTCTCGTGGCGAGAAACCTGCATACCGGCGATATTGATGGAGGCTGTACCCAGCAAAGTACCGATAGCGGCAATGACGCCGGGGCGGTCCTCATACTCCAGAACCAGCATGTGGTCAGTAATGGCGATTTCTACATCGTAGCCGTTGACGTTGGTCAGCTTCTCAATGAGCTTGGGGCCGGTCACGGTACCTGCCACCGATACAACCTCACCGTTTGCCAGGGCGCCGGTCAGAATGGTTTCGTTGCGGAAGTAATCGGTTTCGGTGGTGGTCACCAGCTCCACCGCAAGGCCGCGTTGCTCAGCCAGAATCGGGGCGTTAACGTAGGACACCTTATCGGAGACAACATCGGTGAAGACCCCCTTGAGGGCTGAGAGCTTGAGTGAGGTGACGTCCTTAGTGGCGATTTCACCTGCGATTTTGACTTCAACGCGGGTCAAGGCTTCGTCGCCGCCAATGGCGGTCAAAATCCGGCCAACCTTTTCGGCCAGGGGCACGCCGGGGCGCACGTCCTTGTCGATGGCCCCACCGGCAACGTTCACCGCATCGGGCACCAGATCCCCTTCAAGGGCCAGTCGTACCGACTTAGCCACCGAGATACCTGCTTTCTCCTGGGCTTCAAAGGTTGAGGCACCCAGGTGAGGGGTTGCCACAACATTCGACAAACCAACAAAGGGAACCTTCTTAGCCGGCTCCTTGACGAACACATCAATGGCGGCGCCGGCAATCTCACCGCTGCGCAGTGCGGCATCGAGATCAGCTTCGTCAATCAGCCCGCCGCGGGCCACGTTAATGACGTAAGCGCTCTTCTTCATCCTCTTGAAGCTCTTGGCATTAATCATGCCCAGGGTCTCTGGGGTACGGGGCATATGGATAGTGATGAAGTCTGCCCGCTCAATCAGTTCATCCAGCTCCACCAGCTCAACGCCAAGTGACGCGGCACGCGCGGTCGTAACAAAGGGGTCGTAGGCAATAAGCTCGGTGCCAAAGGCACGCAGACGCTCAGCCACCAGGCCACCGATGCGGCCCAGACCAATGATGCCTACGGTCTTTTCGTAGAGCTCGACCCCGGAGAACTGGGAGCGTTTCCACTCCCCTGCCTTCATCGAAGAGTCGGCGGCCGCAATGTTGCGGGCTAGCCCCAGAATATGACCTAGGGTCAGTTCTGCAGCAGAAATAACATTGGATGTAGGTGCGTTGACCACCATGACACCGGCCTTGGTGGCGGCCTTGATGTCGACGTTATCTAGGCCTACACCGGCTCGAGCAATCACCTTGAGCTTCTTGGCAGCTCCAATAGCTTCGGCATCGACCTGGGTGGCAGAGCGGACGAGAATAGCGTCCACATCGGTGATAGCCTTCAGGAGCTGTTGGCGGTCTGCCCCGTCGCAGGTGCGGATCTCAAAATCGGGGCCCAAGGCTTCGACAGTGGCAGGTGATAGTTCTTCGGCAATCAGTACAACTGGTTTTGCAGTCACGGTTTTCCTTGGTTCAGGTAATGAGGGTGTTCTCTCGTATGGGTAGAGGCGCTTCGGACCCTAAGGACGCCTCATCAAAGATTGGGGGTTGCCCCCGGTGCACGGCTCTGCGAGGGGCCGGAGTAGGTGCATCCTGTAGTTCACCTTAAGGGCTACAGGGGGCACTCCGTCTGACCGCTGTAAGGGTCATAGAACAACCAAAGCCGACCACCTGACGGTTTGGCAGGTAGTCGGCTTCAGCTCAGAGAGTGTCGGCGCTCAAGCAGCGAACGGTCTTCATGCGCCTTAGCGAGCTACAGAACCATCAACGTAGTCGGCATCCACGCTGTTGGTCCATGCAAAGAGCTTACGCAGTTCGCGGCCGGTGGTTTCGATGGGGTGCGCTTCGCCCTTAGCTCGAAGTTCCTTGAACTCGGGGCCGCCTGCGGCCTGGTCTTCCATGAAGCGCTTGGCGAAAGCACCACTTTGGATATCGGCCAGAACAGCTTTCATGTTTTCCTTGACCTCGGGGGTGATAACGCGAGGGCCGGAAACGTAGTCGCCGTACTCAGCGGTGTCAGAGATGGACCAGCGCTGCTTAGCAATGCCACCTTCAATCATCAGGTCAACAATCAGCTTGAGCTCGTGCAGAACCTCAAAGTATGCAATTTCAGGCTGGTAGCCAGCCTCGGTCAGGGTCTCAAAGCCGTACTGGATGAGCTGTGAAGCGCCACCGCAGAGAACAGCCTGCTCACCAAAGAGGTCTGACTCGGCTTCTTCCTTAAAGGTAGTCTCAATGACACCGGCGCGGGTTGCGCCCAGGCCCTTGGCGTAAGCCAGAGCCAGGTCCAGTGCCTTACCTGAGGCATCCTTTTCAACGGCTACCAGGGCAGGAACCGCGCGGCCAGCTTCAAATTCGCGGCGAACGGTGTGGCCAGGACCCTTGGGGGCGACCATGGCAACATCTACGCCGGCGGGAGCTTCGATGTAGCCAAAGACAATGTTGAAGCCGTGGGCGAAGAAGAGAGCGTCACCTTCGTTGAGGTTGGGAGCGATATCCTTCTTGAACACTTCTGCCTGGACCTGGTCCGGGGTCAGAATCATGATGACATCGGCTTCGGCTGCTGCTTCTGCAACGGTAAGTACGCGCAGGCCTTCTGCTTCGGCCTTGGCACGGGATTTTGAGCCTTCTGCAAGACCAACGCGGACATCTACGCCTGAGTCGCGCAGGTTCAGGGCGTGAGCGTGGCCCTGTGAACCGTAGCCGATGATCGCTACGGAGCGCTCTGCGATATTGGCCAGGTCTGCATCGTCGTTGTAATAGATCTTTGCCATGTGTTTCGATCTCCTTGATCGGTAGAGGGGTAGCTGGCGCTACCCGATCTGTGGGGTTTGAAAACCTCTAACCTACATGGCGGCGCTTGCCGTGGGTAGACAGGGGCTTTACATTGTGAAAGTAAGTGAGCTAGATCCGGTTCTAGCTTCGGAGGGCTTTTTCGTTCATGGAACGAGAGCCACGGGAGAGGCCGATGGTTCCTGCGCGAACAATTTCCCGCACACCAAAGGGTTCAAGCACTTCAAGAAGAGCGTTGATTTTGTTGGCTGATCCGGTTGCCTCAATGACCACCGATTCGGGGGAGACATCGACGATGCTAGCCCGGAAGAGGTCAGCGGCCTGGGTCACCTGAATACGGGCTGCAACATCGGCGCGCACCTTAATGAGGATGTGGTCACGTTGAGCTGAGTTGTCAGCAGGAAGTTCAACAACCTTAAGGACATGGATGAGCTTATTGAGCTGTTTGGTGACCTGTTCCAGGAGCAAATCGCTTGCGTCCACTACAACCGTTATCCTTGAGATTCCAGGGACCTCGGTAGGGCCCACAGCCAGGGAATCGATATTAAACATACGACGCGCGAAGAGGCCAGATACGCGGGCCAGCACACCGGGCTTATCTTCTACGAGAACAGAGAGGGTGTGGCGACTCATAGCATCTCCTCATCATCCCAGGTCGGTGAGATGTCTTTAGCGACTTGGATTAAATCGTTGGATACACCGGCTGGAACCATTGGCCAGACCAGGGCATCGGGGCTGACGTTAAAGTCCACCACAACGGGCCGGTCGTTGATAGCCAGGGCCTGGGCGATGGTCGCCTCAACGTCTTCATCACGTTCACAGCGCAAACCGGCACAACCGTAGGCTTCCGCGAGTTTGACAAAGTCCGGGACCCGTTCGGTACCGATGCCGGTCTTAAGGTGGGTATTGGAGTAGCGGCCATCGTAGAAGAGGTTCTGCCACTGGCGCACCATGCCCAAGGACGAGTTATTGATAATTGCGACCTTGATGGGGATCTTGTTTTGGACGCAGGTTGCCAGCTCTTGGTTGGTCATCTGAAAGCAGCCATCGCCGTCAATGGCCCAGACAATCGAGTCGGGGAAGGCGACCTTGACACCCATAGCGGCGGGTACGGAGAAGCCCATGGTACCCAGGCCCGCTGAGTTGATAAAGTGGCGGGGCTTTTCGTTCGTGATGAACTGAGCTGACCACATCTGGTGCTGGCCAACCCCGGTGACGTAGTAGGCATCGGGGCCGGTCATTTCGCTAATCTTCTGGATAACGTACTGGGGTGCCCCCAAGCCGTCATTGGTCTTGGTGTAGCCCAGGGGGTAAGTTTGCTTGAAATTATTAACCAGTGTCCACCAGTCCGTGAGGTCTGGCAGGGCGCTGGAGAACTCACCGGTCAGAATCTCATTGAGTTCGGGAAGGACCTGGCGCAAATCACCCACGATGGGCACATCTGCAACCCTGATCTTGGAGATTTCAGCCGGATCAACATCAACGTGGATGACCTTAGCTTCCGGGGCGAACTCCGAGACAACACCGGTAACACGGTCGTCGAAACGAGCGCCGAGGGTAATCAGCAGGTCGGACTTTTGCATGGCTGTTACCGCTGGTACGGTTCCGTGCATACCGGGCATACCCAGGTTCTGGGGGTCGGAGTCAGGGTAGGCACCACGAGCAGTCAGCGTGGTGACAACTGGTGCCCCGGTCAGCTTGGCCAGCTTCATGAGTTCTTCCGATGCACCGGCGCGTACGACACCGCCTCCCACGTATAGGACCGGACGCTGGGATTCGGTGATGAGCTTGGCTGCTTCACGGATCTGCTTGGAGTGGCCGCGGGTAACGATGCTGTAGCCGCGTGCCTCATGGGTAACAGGAGGCCAGGAGAAGTCCATCATGCCCTGTTGGGCGTCCTTGGTAATATCGATCAGGACGGGGCCGGGGCGACCGGTGGAGGCAATGTGGAAAGCTGTTGCGATGCACCGCGGAATTTCCTGAGGGTCCCGCACCATAAAGGAGTGCTTGGTAATCGGCATGGTCATGCCCACGATGTCTGCTTCTTGGAAGGCATCGGTACCGATGACGGCCGAGGATACCTGACCGGTAATGCAAACAAGCGGTACAGAGTCCATATTGGCATCGGCAATAGCGGTCAGCAGGTTGGTTGCACCGGGGCCGGACGTAGCGATTGCCACACCAACCTTGCCGCTTGCAATAGCGTAGCCTTCCGCTGCATGCCCAGCCCCCTGCTCATGACGCACAAGAATATGATTGAGCTGCTCGGAGTCGTAGAGGGGGTCATAGGTGGGAAGGATGGCTCCACCGGGCAGGCCGAAGATATCGGTGACGCCCAGCGCTTCGAGCGAACGGACGATAGCCTGGGAGCCTGTCATACGTTCAAGGGGTGAGGGTTCTGAGGGTGCGGATGCAGCCCTCAGATTCTTTGCGAGATCTGCCGGGTTGATGGGTTGTCCCGTCGTCATGGGTGATCCTAGTGGTGGTCCGAAGATAGTCTTGTGTGCGAGCGGTGGGGTACGCCCTGTGGGCCAGGTGCTACCGGGTCACGGTTTTACCTAGAAAAAAACCCTCCGCTTGGTTGAGCGAAGGGTGCGCACGCCATCAGACACAGAGCATCTTATGCTGCGCACTCCGCTAGGAGTCGCACCACAAAAATAATCTGTGATTGCTGGTGTGATGTCATACTCTTTATTGTTGGCTTTTCCCGGCCAGCAGGTCAAACCGGTCTTAGAATATGACACTATATTTCGTTACTGGGTTCACTGCGTGTAAAAAAATCTCGGCTGGTCACAGTTCTATGGTGAGCAGCGCAAGCCTGTCCTCGTCAGCGGGCGAACACCCATTGGGTCCCCCTGCGGATGCCGCTGTCATCTTGTGTCATTTAATATCCCCACAGGCTTAACTGCCCCGAGCCACAGCCCTGCACCGTAGACTGGGGGCATGACTGCCTCACATCAGCTCACCAGCAATGAGATCGCCAAGGCCCTTCACACGGTCTTCGATAGCCAGATCATCAATTACGGTGCCTATAACCTTGTGTTTGCAACAGGTTCAGCTATTTACCGTAACTCCGATGTGGCTTCACTCCAGGAGGACGAGCAGCGTTACTTCCTGGTCGGTTACCGGGATACCCCCCGGGAGGCGATTATCGCTCCCCTCGACCTACCTCAGATTCGTAGCTTGGGCACTCCCACCTCGATTGATAACACCAATGCGGCTCGCACCTTTGCCGTCACAGACCTCAATTTTGGGCTGGAGGCAACCAACGGTACCTCTTTTTCTCTTACCTTTGACCCCAAGCACTTTGTTGAAACGAGTCAGGGATCGGGGGTCTTGGACCAGGCCCTTGATATTGAAGATTTCAAACGGGTCATCATTGACGCATGGGCCCTGTAGTCACCTGTCAGTGTATAGGCACGCACAAGAGAGGCCTGACCGGTAAGCCGGTCAGGCCTTTCTTCTTCTGTGCGCCCCCTGGGACTCGAACCCAGAACCCATTGATTAAGAGTCAATTGCTCTGCCAATTGAGCTAGAGGCGCATATTCATTTGTTTGACCAGGTTTCCCTGGCAACAGATAAATACTATACACACCCCACGGGGACTGCACAAACCCATAAGAGTGTTTGTGAGAACCTTCATAAATACCATCAAAAGCTCTCAAACACGCACGAGAGAGGCCTGACCGGCAAACCGGTCAGGCCTTTCTTCTTCTGTGCGCCCCCTGGGACTCGAACCCAGAACCCATTGATTAAGAGTCAATTGCTCTGCCAATTGAGCTAGAGGCGCATATTCATTTGTTTGACCAGGTTTCCCTGGCAACAGATAAATACTATACACACCCCATGGGGACTGCACAAACCCATAAGGGTGTTTGTGAGAACCTTCATAAAAACTAGTTTTAACCTGCTATCAAACCGGCCACTTCAGGGCGCCAGTGCAGTGCTATGAATGACCTTGAACAATCGTCTCGGGGGTAATGACATCCATAACCGCTGTGATAGTGCGTTCCTGCGCTACCGCCTCGACATTGGTCTCAGGGGGCAAACCCTCACCGCCGCTGCCCTGAACCAAGGAATGGGTCAGGGCGCCAATCTGCGCGGACTGCTCTTCGGCCAAGCCCGCTAAGACCTCGCCACCACCGTGATGCTCGCTGAGGCTCTCAATGATATGTACCAACATTTCACGAAATTTAGGGTTCGACAGCTCACCAGCTGAACCCAGCATACGGTCAATGTTTTCCGCTTCAGCCAGGACCCGCCGCCCCTCCTCGGTAATACCTAAGAGGTAGCTCCGGCGGTCGATTGTGTTACGTGTACGAAAGACGTGCCCGTGGGCTTCAAGCCGAGCCAAGGTCTTTCCCATAGTCTGCGCCTGAACGCCAACCAGGGAGGCAACCTTAACCTGAGAGATCATGCCTTCCCGTGCAATCACATCGAGAGCCGTGACACCGGCATGAGTAAGACCTAAGGATTTAAGCTGAGCATTCCAGCTATATTCCAGCATGCGTGCAGCTGTTGAGAGGAGTCTAGTAATAGACCAATTACGAATTTCTGGCATGCCAACAGTATAGACACGTTTAGCTGATGCTAAACCAGGCGCATTACAAGTGTTTCAAGTTAACAAGGAGCTCTAGCCAGCCCCTCAAGACCGCGACCTTCCAACCTATTTAGGGCACCGACCTACTTGGTAAGCTGGTTTTCGACCCACATATTCTTCACGGGATATCATTACGATTTCCCCATTGTTTTCACTATCTGAAAGGCAGATACCATGGCACGTCTCGAGCCAGGAGCTACCGCCCCTGATTTTACGCTCCCCGCCGCCGGTGGCTCAACAGTCTCGCTAGCAGACTTCACCGGTCGCAAAGTAATCCTCTACTTCTACCCCAAGGCTTCTACTCCCGGTTGTACCACCCAGGCCTGCGACTTCCGAGACAGCCTTGAGTCACTGAGCGCACATGGCTACCAGGTTCTGGGGGTATCTCCCGACGGTATCGCTGCACTCGATAAATTCACCGCCACCCAGGACCTACCCTTCCCCCTGCTCTCCGACGAGAACCACGCCGTTGCCGAAGCCTACGGCGCTTGGGGAGAGAAAAAGAACTACGGGAAAACCTATGTAGGCCTCATTCGCTCAACCCTCGTTATTGATGAAGCCGGAAAAGTCGCTCTTGCCCAGTACAACGTCCGGGCCAAGGGGCATGTTGCAAAGCTCCGCCGCGATCTGGGAATTGATAGCTAGCTCACCCACCATCAATTAGGAAAAAGCTCACCTGGTGCTGTATGATTTTCTGTGTTGTGCTTACAGCGCCACCTGCGCGAGTGGTGAAATTGGCAGACACGCAGGATTTAGGTTCCTGTGCCTTACGGCGTGAGGGTTCAAGTCCCTCCTCGCGCACTCTATATCAATAACCCGTTTCGCCCGGTTCATTCCCGGTTGAGCGGGTTTTTTGATTATGTTCCCCCCAAAGGGAGTCAACAGTAACCCCTCAGCCCCAAGACCCGATAGCGGCCCTGGGCGGGGCCCAGCCATGTCATCAAGAGGTAATAGCAATGGCAGCAGAGACAGTAACTCGCCGGGAGGCTCTAGGCATTGGCGCTGCGCTCAGCGCTGGTTTTGCACTCAGTGCCTGCTCTACCTCAGCACCCCGCCAACCCGTCGCCACACCGAGGGGCGCAACAGCTTCTAGCGGTAGCGGTAAAGTATTCCGTTTTGCACAGGCTGCGCAGATACAGTCCTTAGACCCTACCGCTACTACCCGCATTGAAAGCCACCGCATCAGCGCCCAGATTCTTGACCCCTTGGTAGGGGCAGATGTCAACACGGGCGAGCCTGTCCCAGGCTTGGCTTCGCAATGGGATATCAGCGACGACGGGCTCACCTACACTTTCACCTTAGACAAGGATCTAATTTTTAGTGATGGTAGCCCCCTAAATGCACAGAGTATCTCCCAGAACTTTGACCGGTGGAAGGCTCTGGCCGCAGCTCCCTTGACGCAGCTCAACCAGGCCTATGCCCACCTCTTAGCAGAAACCCCCCGCGCCAGTGGGCGACCAGCCCCAGCTCTGGTCAGTGCCTGGTCGGCTGAAACTGACACCCGTTTTACAGTTACCCTCTCACGTCACTCCGCTAGTTTCCTCAAAGCCCTCACTCAGCCCGCATGTGGGATTATGAAGCCTGACCAGTTTGCCAACAATACGGCAGCGGTTGAATCGCCCATCGGTAGCGGCGCTTTCACTCTTAAAAGCTGGGATGGAGCCACGGCTGTTCTCGAACGCTCTGAGAACTACAGAGGGACAGCACCCGAGATTGACCGCCTGGAATTTGTGACTATTCCCGGTGCCGAGAAACGCTATTACAACCTTGTTGAAGGCCGGATTGACGCCTATGACCAGGTAGCCCTCAAAGACTATGTCCCTCTGGCCCTTGATGGGTACGCGGTGCAATCTCGTGACCCCTATGCCGTTGCTTATATCGGCATCAATCTAGCCCACCCAGCTTTCGATGACCTCAGAGTGCGTCAGGCTCTAGCCTGCGCTATTGACCGGGCCGCCCTCATTAGCGCCTACTACCCCCAGGGAACCAAGGCAGCCTCCGATTTTATCCCCGCACTTTTTCAGATGAAGAACCCCGAAGCCGGGGAGGTCTATAACTACTCAGCGACGAAGGCAAAAGAGTTACTGCGAACCTCAACCTACGCTAACCAGAGCATCGACTTCTACTACCCTGTCAATGTTTCGCTGGCCTCATTACCCTCACCAGAGGGCATTTACTCTCTTATTGCAACCAACCTCATCAGTGCGGGCTTCAACCTTGTGCCCAAACCCTACCAGTGGACCGACCAAGGAAGTGACGATATCCCTGCCAAACACCCCAATTACGGGCTAGAACTGGCAGGTTTTATCGGCGCCTACCGCGACCCCACTGCTTTCCTGGGGCAGGTTCTTGCACCCGCTTCAAGAGCACCAGCTGAGATCAGCATAAACCCAGGGGGATCGACTTCTACCCCAAGTACAGGGGAACCAGCTACCGACGACCCTTCCAAAGCCGCATCAAGCTACACCAGCATCATGCAAGCCATTGACCAGGCAGACAGCATCACCGACATCTCTGCCTGGCGCGATGCCTATCGCAAACTCAACGCGCAGGTCTCTGAGCTCCTGCCCGCTATCCCCCTGGCCTACCCGGTATCCGGTGTCACTCAGGGCGCACGGGTCACAAGCTACACCGTCACTGCTACCTGCCTCGATGTGTTCTCAACGGTGGATGTAGAGAATTGACACCAACCATAGAGATTAGGGCGCAACCCCGTCACAGTGTTAGGTAGGTCGCCCTATCTGTACTAGGCTAATAAGGAACCTGGGGTGAAACCCCACACACAAGGCGCCCCAGCTCGGCGCCAAGTCTGAGTACAGCGACGGAGTGTCAAACAGTGGCTAATGAAGTACAAACCGACGTCCTTTTAGTCGGCGGCGGTATCATGAGCGCAACCCTGGGTGTCCTACTCAAAGAAGTAGAACCCAGCTGGAACATCACCCTGTTAGAGCGCCTTGATGAGGCTGGACAGGAATCGTCAAACCCCTGGAACAACGCAGGCACCGGCCACTCGGCCCTCTGCGAGCTCAACTACGCACCGGCAGGGCCGGACGGTACCGTTGACCCAGCAAAAGCTCTGGGCATCAACGAACAGTTCCAGATTTCCCGCCAGCTGTGGGCATCGCTGGTTGAAGAAGGAAAACTCAAGGACGCTTCCTTCATCAACCCCGTACCCCACATGTCTCTGGTCTTCGGTCAGGAACATTCCAACTACCTGGCCAAGCGCTTTGAAGCCTTCGAAGGGCAGAAGCTCTTCGAGCGCATGCAGTTCTCCACCGATATCGACAAGATTCTTGAGTGGGCTCCCCTGGCCGTTGAGGGCCGCGACCCCAGCCAGCCCCTTGCCGCCACCTGGTCACCGGAGGGCACCGATGTCGATTTCGGCAACCTCACCCAGCAGATGCTCGACTACCTGGTAGACCAGGGTGTATCGGTACAGTACGGCCAGCAGGTCACCGATCTCAACCAGCAAAGCGACAGTAGCTGGGTGGTCACAGCCAAGAACCTCAAGGAAAAGGGACAGCAAGAAACCATCCGTGCACGCTTCGTTTTCCTGGGTGCCGGCGGTGGTGCCCTCAGCCTCCTCCAAAAATCTGGCATTAAAGAGGGCAAGGGCTTCGGCGGTTTCCCCGTCTCGGGCCTTTTCATGCGCAACACCAGCCAGGAAACCGCCCTGCGCCACAATGCTAAGGTCTACGGCCAGGCATCAGTGGGCGCTCCTCCCATGTCTGTTCCCCACCTTGATACCCGCTATGTCAAGGGCAAGCGATCCCTGCTCTTTGGGCCCTACGCGGGTTTCAAAACCAACTTCCTCAAGCACGGTTCCCTGCTTGACCTGCCGCTCTCGCTCCGCCCCGATAACCTTGTCCCCATGGTGCGGGCCGGGTTGGATAATATGGACCTCACCAAGTACCTGATCGGTGAGCTGCTTAAGAATCGTGCTAAGCACCTTGAGTCTCTGCGCGAATACTACCCCACCGCAGTCGATGACGAGTGGGAGCTCATCACCGCCGGTCAGCGCGTTCAGGTTATCAAGAAAGACCCCAAGAAGGGCGGCGTCCTACAGTTCGGTACCGAGCTCATTGCATCGGGCGACGGCAGCCTAGCGGCTCTACTCGGCGCTTCACCGGGGGCCTCCACAGCCGCACCTATCATGCTGAACCTGCTAGCCCGTTGCTTCCCCCAGCAGCTTAGCCAATGGGAGCCACGCATTCGAGAGCTAGTTCCCGGCTACGGTGTCAAGCTCAACGACAACCACCAGCTAGCCGATGAGCTCTTTGCCTACACCTCTAAGGTTTTGGGTATAGACAACTAGTATGGCAGGGCTGACTCTAAGGCCCCGGGCTCAAAAGCCCGGGGCACAACTCTTTCTACCTGAAGCAAGCAGCATTTTGCCGCTCACAAGCCCCTGATAGGATATCTACTGATTAATATCTCAAGTCATCGAAGGAAACTTATCTATGGGCCGTGCAGCCACGACCGTCAAACGCTCACGCACAGAACCAACCCACCAAGCAAGGCCCAAGCCCTCTAAGCTCACCGAAGTCAGTGGGTCCAGCTGGAAATACATCTTTAAAAGGGCTCTCAGCGAGTTTAGCCACGACGGGTGCACCGATCTAGCGGCGGCCCTGACCTATTTCACGGTGCTCTCTATATTCCCAGCCTTGCTGGCCATCGTTTCCTTGCTGGGTGTCTTTGGGCAGGGGGAACAAACGGCAAAGACCATTTTGGGCTTCTTGCAAGATTATGCTCCTCAGGAAATGCTCACGATTCTTGAGGACCCCATCACCCAGCTGACCAGCTCCAGTGCAGCCGGTCTGGCCCTGGTCACCGGTATTGTCGGTGCGCTGTGGACCGCTTCAGGCTATACCGGGGCATTTGGCCGTGCTATGAATAAAATCTATGGAGTTCTTGAGGGTCGCCCTATCTGGAAGCTACGACCTATTAACCTCATGGTTACGACCGTTTTAGTGCTCATCGTAGTATCCATGATGTTGGTCTTCCTCTCATCTGGGGACGTTTTGTTGATGATCCAATCCGCAGTTCCCGACTTTGAGTTGGGCGGATTCATCGGAATCTGGATGTGGCTACGTTACCCAATCATGCTGGCCCTAGCAGTTGTCCTGATCAGCCTGCTCTACTTTGCTACTCCTAACGTCAGGCAGCCCAAATTAGCCTTCCTGACCCCTGGCGCTGTTTTCGCCCTGGTCTTTATGGCATTGGCCGGTACCGGCTTTAGCTTCTATGTTTCAAATTTTGGCAAATATAATGCCACCTACGGTCTGATCGGTGGCGTTATCGTCATGCTCCTATTCATATGGATCATGAACAATGTGCTCTTACTCGGTGCTCAGATTGATGCAGAGATCCAACGTAGCCGTGAGCTTCAAGCAGGCATCAAGGCAGAAGAGAACCTGCGCTTACCACCCAGAGACGACACTATGGCTATCAAGATTCAGCAGAAGCAGGAAGAATTGATTGAGGAAGGCCGAAAAATCCGTCTCTCCCATAGCGGGGTCGATTTTGAGAAGATGGCCCAAGAAAAAGAGAAGGAGTAAAGCCCACCTGCAAGGTTGCCCCGGCGCTGTCAGTCAGTGACCGGGGTTTTCTTCACCCTATATGCACCGTACGATGAGCCTATGACCACCGCCACCACCGACCAGCTACCTTTAGTTGTTGATTCTATCCCACCTACGCCGCAGGACAGCGGGCAACCACCCCAACCCTTGGAGGGGGCCCATGTGCTTCTAGTTCACGGGTTCGCCTCTACACCGATGGTTAACTGGCACCATACCCGTTGGGTCAGCCAGCTTCAGGCCCAGGGTGCTACAGTCCACACAGTGACTCTGCCCTACCACCGGCTCCCAGAATCAGCTGAGGAAACACCTGGTGCTGTCAGCTACCAACTACCAGCCACACAGCGACTGCTTAGCGCAATAGCTGAATCGCTGGCCAGTTACCTGGCTACTCTCAGCGGTGAGGTGCACCTGGTAGGTTATTCCATCGGTGCCCGTATCTGCTGGACTCTCGCTTCGCTCTACCCCGATGCCGTTAGCTCCCTGGTTGCAGGGGCCATGCCGCTTACCAACCATGTGCCGCTCATTAACCGGGCACTACGCACCGGTGGCAGGCTCCCAGATGGTTTTGCCGATATCCTGACAGGTTCGCCAGTGCCAGAACCCCAGCTTCAGGCCTTCGCCGCTCTACCCATAGAAAGCTTTTCCTCCAGCCCGCTGCCTGCATGCCCCGTTCTCTTTTTCCGGGGTAATCAAGACACCGTAGCCCGTGATTCATTCAAAGCCTACAAGTTCCTTGCCCCAGATCAAGCTGTCTGGTTAGAGTACCCCAGGCGCGACCATATCAATATTCTGACCAGTGGTAAGCTCAGAGCCACCGCCATAGAGTTCATGGTTCGTCACAGGCCGACACCAGCTAGCGGGGTGAGCCAACACACGGTAGCGTAGAAACCGCGAGCGCCCCACAAACCGGGTTAGCTCCACGACTTATCTTCTGATGAAAAGGAACAAGATGCAGCAGGTTAAAGCCCTTATCTCCCGTGCCAAGAACCAGCCGGTTGAAGTGGTGACCATCAATGTGCCCGATCCCCTTGCCGGTGAGGCCCTGGTCAGGGTTCTCACCTGCGGTGTCTGCCAGACTGACCACCACTATGTTCAGGGTGGGGTAGGTGATGATTACCCCTATCTGTTGGGCCATGAGTCAGCGGGTATTGTTGAGGCTGTAGGTGAGGGCGTCACCAATGTGGCTCCCGGCGACCTTGTAATCCTGAACTGGCGTGCTGTGTGCGGTGAATGCCGCGCCTGCCAAAAAGGTAAGCCCCAGTATTGTTTCGCAACCCATAATGCCACCCAGAAGATGAGTCTGGAGGATGGCACCGAGCTGACCCCGGCGCTGGGCATCGGTTCTTTTGCCGAGAAGACTCTGGTTGCCGCCGGTCAGTGCACCAAGATTACTGAGGACCTGACTGAGGACCAGTACGCCGCTATTGGCCTGCTGGGTTGCGGTGTTACCGCCGGTTTGGGTGCCGTGCTCAATACAGGTGAGCTGGAACGTGGTGAAACCGTGGCCGTTATCGGGTGCGGTGGTGTGGGTACTGCCGCTCTTGCCGGTGCCAAGCTGGGCGGTGCCACCACCATCATTGCTGTTGATATTGATGAGCAGAAACTGGCTCGTGCCAAGGAACACGGTGCTACCCACACCGTGAACTCATCGGAGCAGGACCCGGTAGAGGCTATCCGCCAGCTAACCGGCGGTTTTGGTGCCGATCTGGTGGTTGACGCTGTCGGTATTGAGGCAACTTTCAAGCAGGCTTTTGAAGCCCGTGATTTAGCAGGCCGGGTTGTTCTGGTGGGTGTCCCTGCACCGGGCACCACCTGGGAGGCACCCCTGGATGAGGTCTTTGGTCGCGGTGGTTCCATTAAGAGCGCCTGGTATGGAGACACCCTGCCCTCTCGTGATTTTCCGCTCTTTGTGCGCCACTACCTACTGGGCAACCTGAACCTTGACGGTTTTGTTTCTGAACGCATCAGCTTGGAGCAGGTCAATGAGGCTTTTGAAACCATGAAGACCGGACAGGTGCTCCGCTCGGTAGTTGAACTCTAAGGAGGGTAAAAATGACTGAAGGTATTGAACGGCTAGTAACCTCTGGGACTTTCTCGCTCGACGGAGGTAGCTGGGAGGTTGATAACAATGTCTGGCTGGTCGGTAACGATAAGTCCCTGATTCTGATTGACCCGGCCCATGATGTGGATGCTATCTCTACCCGCCTAGCTGGACGGCGGGTTGAAAAGATTCTGCTGACCCACGCCCACGATGATCATATCCGCTCTGCCCGTGAAGCCGCTGAGCGGTTCGGTGCCCCGGTCTATCTGAACCCCGCTGATCGCCCGCTCTGGGAGATGGTCTACCCCTCCTGGGACTTCGATACTGAGCTAGCTGACGGTGACCGGATTACTATCGGTGACACGGAGCTGATAGTTCTAGCAACCCCTGGCCACTCCCCCGGGTCTGTATGCTTTTACGCACCTACCCTCAGCTGGGAAAACAGCGAGGGAGTGGTATTCTCGGGGGACACCCTCTTTCAGGGTGGCCCCGGTGCGACCGGGCGTTCCTTTTCCAGCTTTGAGACCATTATCGTCTCCATCAGGGAAAAGCTCCTAACCCTGCCTGAGTCCACAGCGGTTCTGACCGGGCACGGTGACTCCACCGGTATCGGCCTAGAAGCCCCTGAGCTCGATACCTGGATGAAGCGAGGCCGTTAGAGCAGGCTAACCCCGCTCAGTCTGTACGGGCTGGGCCGGTACTGACGAAAGTACCGGCCCAGCCTGTGCTCTTTAATACAGACTACAACGCCTTTAGGGTAGCAAAGCCAGGTGCTCTTCGTAGGAGCGTCTCCACAGGAAACCGTACAGGTGGCCCAAGCAGAAGAAGGTAGCCGCAGCCACCAGCGGGATAATGAGCGAGACCTGGTAGCTGTAGCTTCCGCTGAGGTCAGCCGCCCACACAAAACCAAGAGCAATGCCGCCTAAAGAACTCGCCTGGAGCGTAGACAGTGCCAAATCCAGATTTTTTCGGGCAGAGAGACTGGCCGCAACCGAGTCCATGGTTACCAGGCACATACCGTAGGCCATACCCATGAAGATGAGGGGTGGAATCATGCCGGATGTTGACCCCGGCAAGGAAAGTATCATTGCGGTCATCATCAAGAAAATGCCGCTAATCAGCCAGGCCACCCAGCCGAACATGGGGAGCCGCTCAAACAGTACGAAGAGTGCCGCGCCGACAGCGCAGAGCCCAAGAAGGGCAATGAGGAAGCCCGCTGCACCTAGCTGGTCCGTGCTCATCGTAAAAGAAACGATGGAGGCCTGGGTCGCGCCCAAAGAAATACCCAAGCAAATCGTACCCAGCTGGGGAATCCAAAGTAGTGACCTGCTGACACCGCGTAGCGGCTTACGCCGTTCGGTCGCGCTGGTGTCACGGGTTTCCACCGGCAGGTTCTCGGGCCGCCAGAGCAACATGATGAGCCCCAGAACATCAATCAGGATCACCGCAAAAAGGGTGGATTGAGCGGTAAAAAGTACGGTAGTCATGCCCGCAATTGCCGCACCGGCGGGAATAGCGGTGACATCGAGCATGGTTTCCAAGGAGATCGAGGCATTGAGTTTGCGCCGATCCTTGGTGCTCAGATACTCAGCGCTCCAGTAGCTTCGCATCATGGCTCCCAGGGGAACAGTGGTTACACCCACCACTGCGCAGGCCACCAGAAAGCGGGTAATTGATCCGTTACTTGTGCCCGAAAACCGGAGCGACTCAGTCGTCAACCACATCAGGGCCACCATGTTCAAAGCGGTTACGGCGAAGAAGATGCGACGCTGGCCCCACCGTTCAGAGATGGAACGGTAGACCGGTATCATCAGGGCAGAACTCAGGCCCACAGTACCTGCCGCGTATCCGCCTAGGGTGGCCTCACCGTTCTGCACCGCCAGCATCATCATAATTGCCAGCATGACCATAGCCGCAGGCAGACGCATCAGCAAAGAGAAAACTAGGAAACGCCACCCGTGGGCTAGCAAAATACCCTGGAACCTGCTCCTGGCATAGCGGGCCGAGACGACAAGCCTGCGGGCCCCCTCAGCAATCGTGATGGGGATACTAGCGGTGGTCGCAGGAACCTGAGATTGCGCACCTCGGTATCGCGGTGCCGCTGTCCTGTAGGTAAAGGTTTTTTTGGTTTTACGTTGGGGCTGGCTCATACTGCTCCTGTTTCTTTCACCAGGCTAGAACCCTGGGGGGAAGTCTGCAAGAGGATGTGCCGGTTAATCCGGTTTTTCATCTCAGCAACGTGGGAGATGAGCCCGATGACCCGTCCACGTTCTCTGAGTGAGTCGATGGTGGACATGACCTCTTCTAGGGTTTCATCGTCCAGAGAGCCGAAGCCTTCGTCAATAAAGAGGGTGTCAATTTCGATGCCACCGTTGGCCTGCTGGACCACATCAGCCAGTCCCAGAGCTAGGGCCAGGGATGCCATAAAGCTTTCTCCCCCGGACAGGCTGGCCGGTTGGCGGTGGGCATTGTGCCAGGAGTCAAAGACCAACAAGCCCAGACCTGATTTTCCGCGTCCCTGAGCACGGTCGCTGTGTTCTAGCCGGTAGCGCCCGTGGGTCATCTTTTCCAGGTGTTCACTGGCGGCCAGAGCGACCTCGGAAAGCTGATAGGCAAGCACATAGGTGGTCAGCGTCATCCGCAGGTGGTTATCGCTCCCGGGGGTGGCATTGGCCGTAGCCGCGAGTTCCTGCCGCAGGTGGGCGGTCTCGATCAGTTCCTGGCTGCGAGTCAGTGCGGCCGTGAGCTCTTGCTGTACCTGGATGATTTCATCCTCTGCCCCCCAAATGCGGGTGGAGTGGGCGATGAGCTCATCCTTTTCGCGGCTGAGGGTTTCTAGGCGGGAGGTAAGAACCGCAAGGTCTTGCGGATCGGGCGCGGTTTCGCCCCGGCTAGCGCGTTCAGCAATGCTCAGCAGGGCTGGGCTCTCAAGACGGGCACGGGTAGCAAGCACCCGTTCCTGGTAGTGACGGATCTCTTGCTCAAGCTTCTGGGCTTGTGCTGGTGCAAGATGCGCAGCTCGCACTTGGGCTAGATCACTCCAGCCTGACTGGCTTAGGGCTTGGGCTGTTTCAGCCTGAGCAAGCCGGTGAACCTCAGCCTGCCTGCTCTGTTCCAGGCGGGAGTTACCGAGCTGGGTCAGGCAGGTATTGAGGCTGGTTAGAGCATGGGCGCGGTCAGCAAAGCTCATCTTCTGGGTCTGAGGTTTCAGCCCGGCTTCAAGTTCGGCCAGTGTTCGGGCTCGTTCTTGGATTGTGGCCTTGTGCTCAGCAACTAGGCGCTGCGCTGCCACCAGCTGGGCCCTCAGCTTTTCTTCGTGGGTCTTGCCCTCTTGGAGTAGCTGGTCTAACTCATCGCGACGTGTTTGGGCTTTCTGGGCTCGGGTCAGCGCGTCCTGAGCTTGAGCTATGAGGTTTTGGGCGGTTTCGGGTTCAGGTGCGCCTGACCGGGTGAGCTGGTCCAGAGATTCCCGGGCAGCTGAAAGCTCGCCCAGGGCTCGAGAAGCCTCGGTTTCGGCGGCAGTTCTCTGGGCACGAGCCTTCTGCAGGGCTTCTTCGCTAACCGCTGCACCTGCTTCTAGTCCGGTAGCCGGTGCAGGGTGTTGGCGTGAACCGCAGACTGAACATGGCTGACCGGCAACCAGAGCTTCGGCTAGAATCAGCGCGGCATTCTCAAAACGGCGGCGGTGAAGTTCATCGGCCTGGTGGTCTGCCCGCACCCGTTTCGATTCAGTCTCGGTAGCTGCTTGCTCTGCCTGCTCAACCCGTTGACGCGCACGAACCAATGCCCTTGCCTCTTGTTGCGCCTCTTGGGCACCGGCGTAGTCCATGCCTGCTTTTTCGAGCTCAACCGGTGCATTTTCAAGGCCTTTGTACTCTTCTTCAAGGTCTTGAATCTTCTTGCGATGGGCGGTCAGGTCCTGCTCTGCCTCACACACTTTGCTTTCCAGCGGAGCACCTTGAGCTTGGGCCAGTTTCTGCTCGGCTGCCAGGTCTATCAGCCTCTGCTCATCGCGGTCCAGTGCTTGAAGATCCTTGGCATATTCCGCCAGGTCATGGCTTATTTGCTCGTAATGCTCTACGTCCTGCTGATCCTTGAGAAGGTCCAATACCTTCTCCACGGTCGCAAGCTCACGCGCCCTTTGGTCAAGATTTCCCTGTAATTTTGAGGCTAATTCCTGCCCCCGGAAACTTAGCGCGGTGACGCGCTGCCGGGTGCTTTCACAGGATGCTAGTGCTCTTTCCTCCGCAATGAGGAAAGGCAATACAAGGGTCGCCTTGCGGTGGGATTCCAGCAGACTACTCTGCTGGGTAACAGTTTCTCTGGCACTTTCTAGCTTGTCTAGGACCAGGGTCAGCTGGCTATATTCCTGCCAGTGCTGGTTGAGCTGAATCATCTGGGCGCGCTGGTCATTTACCCTGGTGAGTTCTTCAGCTACTTGACCTGTGCGTTCTAGGAGCTGGCTATGCAGCTGACCCAGCTCAGCAGCAAGTTCTTCAAGGTAACCCGGTGCGCTTGCCGGGTTATCTGCAGAAAGTGTGGTGCTCTCACTATCGGAGTCTGCCAGCAGGCCTTCAAGACCCAGTAGGGCATAACTTTCCTCTAAGCGAGCGCCGTGCTCAGCCCGTTGACCGCGGCCAACCAGTACCTCAAGTTCATGGCTAGCTTGCTCCGCACGGTGACCAGCTTCCTTAGCCTGCTCCGTCAAAAGGTTCTGGATAGCCTCAAATTCATTGGTCCCGAAGAGCTTCTTGAGGAGCTGTTCACGCTCACCGGACGACGCCAGCAAAAACCGCTGAAACTGGCCCTGAGGTAGAAGCATGACCTGATTGAACTGCTGGGCGTTCAAACCCAGTACCGAAAGCATAAAGTCGCCGGCGTCCTTATGGCGGGTAATAGTGGGGTCGCTCTCCCATTCGCCGGTGGCCGCGTCGTATTTTTCAATCAGGGTCTTTGCCTGCTCGGTAATGGTTCCCTCACCACGTTTTTTGGGTCGCTCATAGGCAGGGTTGCGTTCGATACGGTAGCGGGTGCCCCCGATAGTACATTCCAGGGTCACGCGCGGCTGTACCGCAGGCTCAGCGAAACGAGATTTAAGGTCGGTGCGCCCTGAGGACGTAGTGCCGTAGAGAGCAAAACAGATGGCATCGAGAATGGATGACTTGCCCGAGCCTGTAGGGCCGTTGAGCAGGAAGATGCCTTCGCGGTTGAGGTCATCAAAATCAATGGCCACGGTGCCGGGGAAGGGGCCGTAGGCTTTGAGCTCTAAGCGGTGGATTCTCATTCTGCCCCTCCTTGAATTCGTGCTGTTTCCATGACTTCAGCCAGGTAGGCGCTCTCGTCATCTGTCAGTTGCCGCCCGCGCACGTGCTCGTAGAAAGAACCGCAAATCTCTTGGGGGCTGTGCTTGCTTTGAGCCGCCCGGTAGCTGTGTTTTTGGCCTGCCTGTGCTCCTTGAGGGTCAAAGTAGAGTTCCTGCACATGCTCATAGTGCGCTTTGAGCTCTTCCAAGGCTTGAGCTGGACGTTCGGGGTCGGTCAGGGTGATGCTGACAAATGCCTGACCGTACTCAACGATATTCTGGGGAGAAAGCACCTCTTCGAGAGTTCCCCGTAAGGTTTTGAGTACCAGTTTGGTCTTCCACTGGTAGTCGGTGACGCTCAGGTGACCACCCGGCTCAATATCAAGGATCCAGGCGCCTTTGCGGTGGTTCTGTTCGCTAAAGGAATAAGCCAAGAGCGACCCAGAATAGCGCACGGTATCGGTTACTTTCTGCTTCCCGTGCAAATGCCCCAGAGCAGTATAGGTGGCTGATGAGAAGAGGCGGGCAGGTACCTGTTCCACACCACCTACCGAGATATCCCGTTCAGATTCAGAAGGTTCAGCCCCACCAGCAAAACAGTGGGCCAAGACAATGCTGGCATCTACGTGGCGGGTTGCCCTGTCCTGCTCGATACGGCGCATAGCCTCAGCGAGAACGCCGGCGTGGGTAGGCTCGGTGCCCCAGCGAGCGGCGATGGGGCGCGGTTCCAGATAGGGAACCCCGTAGAAAGCTACCGACACTCCCCCGGCTTCAATGAGGGTGGGGGTTCCCACCTGAGTTTGTGAGGTCACCAGGTGCACTCCTGCGGCGCTCAGTAGCGAAGAGCCAAAACCCAACCGGATGGCTGAATCATGGTTGCCACTAATAGCAAAAACCCGGGTACCAGCTTGAGTAAGGCGCGTGAGGGTGCCGTCAAAAAGCTCTACAGTTTCGGTGCGAGGCTGAGCCTGATCATAGACATCTCCGCTAATGAGAACCACATCCAGTGCTTGTTCCTGAACCAGCTCTACCAGCTCATCCATGAGCTGTTCGGTTACGGTGTGCAGGGAGGTACCGTGGAAGCTACGGCCCAGATGCCAGTCGGAGGTGTGCAAAATTCGCATGCTCCTTAGTCTAATGGGCCTACAGTCAGCCCCGCTTTAGAATAGAGAGTATGACTTCAGTTTTTCCTGCCCCTGATGCGCTCTCACCTGCTTACCGCGCGGCCCTACGGGGTTCACTGTTTGGCACCGCACTGGGTGATGCATTGGGCTACCGCGTAGAAACCCTCAGTCGCACCGAGATGCTTGAGCGGTGGTCAGTAGCAGGCGAAACCGACTTATTAGAAGCTCTGGCAGGCGGTGACCTGGCGGTATCCGATGATACCCAGCTCACCCTGGCTACCCTGGACGGATTAACCGAAGTATTGGAATGGAACAATGAGGGTCAGGCCGCCGATGAGCTGGCCTGTATCTGGCTGTCCTACCTGCGCTGGTACACCGGCACCGGTCATACCGCCCCCGAAGCCGCACCCTATTCCCTCCCCCGCCCCCTGAATTCTCAGGCAATCATGCGCCAGAAGCGGGGGCCGGGTAAGGCCACTCTGAATGCTTTAGCAACCGGGCAGATGCAGTTCATTTCCAAGAATGTAAACCCTGACGCCCTGGGTACCGGTGCGCTCATGCGCTCTGCTCCCTTTGGCTATCTGCCAGTTGCTGATGATGCTACGGTCATCAAACTTGCCGTCCAGGCCGCCGCCCTCACGCACGGGCACCCAGAAGCCCTGGTTTCAGCAGCCGCCTACGCTCTGATGATCCGCTACCTTTTAGGTGCACACGAGCTTGCTGTGCCGGTGGATTCTCCGGTACGTCTTGCCCTCAAGGAGGTTAAAAACTGGCTAGGGACTGTTGAAAAAAGTAGCCTACTTCCCGGTGATGCCACGCTCACCCGTGCGGCATTTGGCCGGGCGCTTGAACTGGCGGACCGGCAGTCCCCGGCTCATGAAGCCCGCAAAAGTTTTGGTGCCCTGGTTCTGGCAACCGACTGCCTAGGCTACGGTCTCTACCTGCTCCTTGCTACAGAAAGTCTGGTTTCCCAGGGCATGAAGCCAAGCCAGGCCCTGCTCCAAACGCTAGCCGATGCTGTAGCTGTTGACGGAGATTCAGACTCTATCGCAGCCTTGGTTGGTTCCCTTGTCGGAGCCCGGTGGAGTGACGCCGTCCTACCGGCAAAACTGCTGGAAGGGCTCGATGCACGGGCCGCTCTCGAGCTCGTGGAGAAAGCCTGGTTCACCCAGTTGGGTATCTAAACCAGAGGGTTTTATCCGTCGAAAATTTCGGCGCGGTGGTCCAGATACCATTCATCTGCCCGCTCTAGGGCGAGCCGCTGGATAGCGCCCCCCATACCGTTCTTCATGCTGTAGGCCAGCGACTGAAGGGGCAGGAGCTGGGCAACAGTGCGTGCCCGCTCTAACTGGGTAGCGTCCAGGGCCCTGGTCAGAGAATCCCAACCGTAGTAGTTACCCAAGGCTGCGTAATCAATCGCGGGATCCCCCACCGACGCATGATCCCAGTCGATGACGCCCACCAGCTTATCGCCTTTCCACAGGATATTGTGGCCAGCTAGATCGCTGTGAACCAGTACTGGCCTTACCGGGTCCAGGGCGACGACCCGGTCAATGGCCCTGTGCGCGATTTTTTGGGCAGTCGTCAAGAGCCGAGGAACTACCTGCTGGCGCAGGAGTTCTTCCCAGTTTTCTCTCCCGCCCCAGTGCTCATGCACCATATCCAAGTAGGGGCCATAGCCCGAAAAATCTACCGAATGGATAGCCTTGAGCATGGTTGCCAGTTGTTTGGGAGGGGCCGCTCCCTGCTGGCGAGGCTCGCCCTTAATCCAGGTCAAACCCACCGCTGTAAAACCATTGCGGGTAATCACCCGGGTAATGGGGCGGGGCACCGCAAAAGGGAGGGTCTTAGGCAGGCGACGTAAAATCTCAGTACGCCGAGCTACCAGGTAGCCGGTCTGTTGAGTCTTAGCTACACGCACGCTCAGCTCAGAGCCCATGTTCACGATGATATGAGCTGACCCGGTTGTTCGTATATCCCAACGGTCAGAGGGGACGACAACACCGGCCTGCTCCATCACCGCGTAGACAACGGGGAGGGCCTTCATTTGTTCAAGCTGCGTAAGGTGCGCTGCCATAAGAGTCTTTACCTAGGTGCCTGTTAGTCTGCCAGCACTGCTTGCAGATGAGGGATGAGCTTAGTCAGAGCTTGAGCGCGGTGGCTTATGGCGTTCTTGACATGGGGCGGGACCTCAGCGCATGACTTGCCGCTGTATTCACCGGTAAATCCCTGGGCGGCCATAATGGGATCGTAGCCAAACCCGCCCTCTCCGCGCGGTTCACGGAGCAGGGTTCCGACCAGCTCGCCGTGTTCAACGGCCTGCCGCCCGTCCGGGGTAGCCAGTGATGCCGCGCAGACAAAGCGGGCGGTCCGATGTTCATCGGAAATATCCGAAAGCTGGGCAAGCAGTAGGTCCAGGTTAGCCCGGTCATCACCGTGCTTGCCTGCCCAGCGGGCACTGAAGATACCGGGTGCCCCACCCAGGACGTCCACGGCAAGCCCGGAGTCATCTGCGATAGCGATAAGACCGGTAGCCTCAGCTACCGCGCGAGCCTTGAGCAGTGAATTCTCGGCAAAAGTTACCCCGTCCTCCACCACATCGGGGGCGCCGGCCCTACCGGCATCAATCACTTGGGTTTCAACGTCCAGTCCGTCAATAGCTCCGCGCAGCAGTTCACGGAACTCGCGCAGCTTACCCTGATTATGGGTGGCAAGAACAATTTTGGCGGGCATTAGTCCTCCAGGGCCTGACGCTGGATCAAGGCTAGCTGGGCTGTACCGTGCAAGGCAAGATCCAGCAGATCATTGAGTTCATCGCGGTCAAAGGGAGCGCCCTCGGCTGTACCCTGAACCTCCACGAACTTACCCTCACCGGTCACCACGACGTTCATATCTGTTTCGGCGCGGACGTCCTCTTCGTAGGGAAGGTCCAGCATGGGGACACCGTCAATGATGCCCACAGAAATTGCCGATACAGACCCGGTCAGAGGGCGAGCCTTAGCGGGGATAACACCCTCTTTCTGGGCCCAGGTAATGGCATCGGCCAGAGCAATATAGGCACCGGTGATGGCGGCAGTTCGGGTGCCACCGTCAGCCTGAAGAACATCACAGTCCAGAACAATAGTGTTCTCGCCCAGAGCCTCGGTATCTATCACGGCGCGCAGAGAGCGACCGATCAGACGGGAAATCTCGTGGGTACGGCCACCAATCTTGCCTTTAACGGACTCACGGGAGTTACGGGTATTGGTGGCACGCGGGAGCATGGCATATTCGGCGGTGACCCAACCAGTTCCCTGGCCTTTGAGCCAACGGGGAACGCCCTCGGTGAGCGAGGCGGTGCAGAGCACCCGGGTATTACCGAACTCGATGAGAGCTGAGCCTTCTGCGTTCTTAGCCCAGCCCCGGGTCACGGTGATGGGTCGGAGTTCATCGGGTGTGCGTCCGTCGCCACGGACGGGTGAGGATTCCATAGTATCTGTCATGCTTTCAGCCTATCTTCTTCGCTTGAACCCGTAGAAATCGTGGGCAAACTTTTTAGCCGTGTCCCTGCCAGCTTTGCGCGCGCATACCTTGCCCGGCAACGTAGCGCTCAATCACTTGGAGGGTAGTGGTCTGGGGGTCGGACTCGTAGTCTTCCGGTGCCCGGCGGGGGTTAACCCGGTAGGTAGCTGAAGCCTCGGCCACCGAAATAGGACCAGAGAAGACCTCACTGGCTTCGGCAAAGGCGACAGCAGGGTCGTTCCAGATGGGTAGGTGGGTTAGGAGCAGATTACGCACACCGGCTTCTTGGGCAGCCAGCCCTGCCCTGCGGCCCGTCAGGTGAATACCGCGCAAGGCGTCGTCACGCCCCTCCTGGTAGGCCGCTTCGCAGAGGAAAAGGTCAGCATCGCGGGCTGCCTCAATTAAGCCGTCACAGGAATCGGTGTCACCGGAGTAGGTCAGAATCGTTTTCCCTTCACCTGTCTCACAGACGATACGGAGCGCATAGGGTTCTTTAACGGGGTGCACGACCGCATAGGGCGTGACAGTGAATGGCCCAATTTTTACCTCAGCGTGGTTGCTCCACTCGTTGAACTCAAACTCGGTGTGCATCCCCGGTTCTAGCGGTAGCCCGTGAGTATTGACCAGGTACTGGTGAATATCGCTGGGGCCATACAGGGGAATAGGGCCTCTGCCCCAGCCGTTGGGGTTCCATTTGACGGCAACGTGCAGGCCCGACAGGTCAATGCAGTGATCGGGGTGCAGGTGCGAAATCAGAATCGCATCTATGTCTTCAAGGTTCATGTGGGTCTGAAGAGTCCCCAGGGCACCATTGCCCATATCGATGATAATCCGCCAGGTCTTACCTAGATCATCGATAGTCGAAACCATGTAGCAGCTAGCTGCCGCATTCGGCCCTGGAAAGGAACCGGCACAACCGATCACTGTGAGTCGCATGGTGTCTTCTTCCTTAGCGTTTGGGGGTGGAGCGGTCTGCCTCGATGGTGACTCGTGGCTTAATCAACTCCGGTGGGATAAGGGCAAGCGAGCCTGTGGGAAACTGCTCTGCTACCGAGTTGGTGTGACGGACGCGAGCGACCTCGGGGCCCAAGAATCGGCGGGCGAGGTGCTCAAATGTTTCGCTGTGACCGGTTGCCAAGAATTCGTGGCTTGCCGGTAGATCAGCGGGGCGTTCAAGGCCGGCTCTCAGTAGCGCCTTGTAAACATCTTTAGCGGATTCCTCCGATGATGAGACCAGAGTTACATCATCACCCATGATGTAGGAAATAACGCCGGTCAGGAGCGGGTAGTGGGTGCAACCCAGCACCAGGGTATCAACCCCGGCTTCTTTGAGGGGGGCAAGGTAGGACTCGGCTGTTTGGAGAAGCTCAGGTCCGGAGGTAATGCCCCGCTCAACAAACTCCACAAAGCGGGGGCAGGCCACCGAATAAATCTCCAGGTCGCTCATCACTGAGAAGGTGTCCTCGTAGGCGCGTGAGGTGACCGTGGCTTCTGTGGCGATGACACCGATTTTACGCTTGCGGGTTGCGGCCACCGCACGGCGGGCGGCAGGCTGGATAACCTCAACCACCTGAATACCGTACTTGCGGGTATAGCGTTCGCGGGCATCACGCAGAACTGCCGCTGAGGCTGTATTGCAGGCAATAACCAAAAGTTTCACACCGGAATCTACCAGCTCGTCCATAATCCGCAGGGCGTGCGCACGCACCTCAGCTATGCTCAGGGGGCCGTAGGGGCCGTGGGCGGTATCACCCACATAAATAATCGATTCGTGCGGTAGCTGGTCCATGATGGCACGGGCAACCGTCAGCCCACCCACACCCGAGTCAAACACGCCAATGGGGGCGCTGGCGGCTGGCTCTGCCAGCACCTGGCTGCCCCAGGGGGTGACTATTTTTGGGTTTGAATCGTTCATGACAGACCTGACATTAGCTACTCGATGGTTAATTCAGTAAGGTGTAGAACTCACCTGCCGGTTTTTGAGTGGACAATCACGCTCTAACACGACTTTTTGGTGTCATAAATAGACACTCTGGACCGGTAAAAATCAATCTTCTTCCAGCCCTATCAGGAGTGCCTGCATGAGGCTTTCCTGAAGCCAGGTTGCAAAGTTATAGAGCAGAGCCATATAGTCCTCGGTTGTTTCTACCCGGTCCCAGTCGGTCTGCTCCCCCACCCGTTCGGCATCTGCTGCGCTGATAATGCCCAGCCTGGAACCCAGGGTCAGGCGAACGTCGTTCAGGGCTGCGGCCCAGGCCTTGGCGTGTTCTGTATCCAGGTGAACTGTGCCTGCCTGGATATCCATAGCGGCCAGTTTTAGGTGCGAGATTTTAGCCTGTCGGAGGGAGAGATCGGTGAAACGCCGGTACTCATCGGCTACCTCAGGATCATCACTGGCGACAGGCAGCATGCGGGCGACAGCGGGATCGGCAGGCACATCAGCTTTTTCCGAAATTCCCACCAGAGCTGCCAGGGGGTCAGTGTTGGGGTCTTCCTCAGGTTCCAGGGCAAGCGCTACATCTTCAAAAAGGCGGGTAAGCACCTGGACCTCTTCGGGAGTAAAGCGTGCAGTCAGGCCACGCGGTGTCCTGCTAAAAGGCTCTGCCATCTTATAGACCTGCCTGTTCTAGCGTTGCCCACAGCCCCCAGGTATGCAGGGCTGCTGTGTGGCGTTCGGCTTCTTCTTGGGAACCACTAAAGACTGCGGCCTTACCTTCGGTGTGTACACGGAGCATCAGCTCCTGGGCCTTTTCGGTACTGTAGCCAAACTGAGTGCGGAAAACATAGGTGACAAAGCTCATGAGGTTAACTGGGTCATCCCAGACCAGCACCGTCCAAGGAAGCTGGGGTCGGTCATTCGTTTCGCTCTCTAAGCTACGTTCAAGGTCGGCTAAAGTATCCACCGCTGTATTCAGGGTGATAGCTGTTTCAGCCGATAACATAGCCTTCTTCTCCTTGTGAAAATCTTTGAGTCGGTAGCGCCTTGAACAAGCTTACGCCACTGGGCCCTTAGCAGACTTATAGGTCAAATACACCTTATCTATCATACGGCTAAGGAGCCACAACTGCCACGCGCCAGCTAGAGCAAGCTAGAGGTCACAGTTTTATCTTCTGAGAGGGCTGTCTTTTTAGGCCGCACAGGGGCTAGAGTGGTAGCCGTGACTCAGAAAACTTCATTGTTAACAGACCACTACGAGCTAACCATGGTTCAGGCGGCTCTTGCCTCCGGTGCCGCCCATAGGCGGACCGTCTTTGAGGTCTTTACCCGCAGGCTCTCCGGTGGCCGCCGCTACGGTGTCCTTGCCGGCACTGGCAGGCTCCTTGAGGGTCTTGAAAATTTCCGTTTCGACCAGAACGAACTTGAGTTCCTTGCCTCCCGCAAGGTGATCAACCAGCAGACCTTGGACTACCTGGCTGACTTCCGCTTTAGCGGGCATATTCGTGGGTACGCCGAAGGGGAAATCTTCTTTCCCCACTCCCCCGTGCTCCAGGTTGAAGCTTCCTTTGCCGAGGCCTGCCTTTTAGAGACCTATATTCTCTCGGTTCTCAACTTCGATTCAGCCGTTGCAACTGCGGCCTCCCGTATGACGGTAGCCGCCGGTAAGCGCCCCTGCCTTGAGATGGGTTCACGCAGGGCTCATGAGCAAGCCGCTGTATCTGCCGCACGGGCTGCGGTAATTGCAGGCTTTATCGGCACCTCTAACCTAGAGGCTGGCCGCCGCTATGGCCTGCACACGGTGGGCACGAGCGCCCACGCTTTTACCCTGCTCCATGACAGCGAGCGCCAGGCTTTTGAAGCCCAGCTTGCTTCGCTCGGGGTAGATACAACACTGCTAGTAGATACCTACGATGTTGAAGCCGCTGTTCGCCTGGCTTGCGAGCTGGCCGGCCCAGAACTCGGTGCCGTTCGCCTGGATTCCGGTGACCTGGTTGCCCAGGCCGCTTTCGTCCGTCAGCTTCTCGATAGCCTCGGTAACACCTCCACTAAGATTACTGTGACCAGCGATCTTGATGAGTACGCTATCGCCTCTCTGGCAGCAGCCCCGGTTAATTCCTACGGTGTGGGCACCAAGCTGGTGACCGGCTCAGGTGTTCCAACCTCTTCCATGGTTTACAAGGTGGTTTTGCGCGAGAACGCCCAGGGCGTAATGGAGCCGGTCGCTAAGGCATCCTCTGGTAAGGCATCTGTGGGTGGCAAAAAGAGCGCGGTGCGCCGCCTAAATAAACGTGGTATTGCTACCGCTGAGGTCATAGGCCTCGATGTGAGCGCACCTGCCGATGCCAACGACCGCCAGCTTATGGTTGATTTTGTGGTCGACGGTGAGCTTCAGCCCGGCTTTACCGGTGCCGAAGGCGTGCGCCGTGCCGCTGAACGTCACGCCCGGTCCCTGTCCGAGCTGCCCGTCACTGCAACCCGTCTGTCCCCCGGTGACCCGGTAATCCCCACCGAGTTTGTGCCCGCTGTTTAGCCCACCTGAGGAAACTATGTCTAAAGCTTTGATTATTGTTGATGTCCAGAATGACTTTTGCCCAGGCGGTGCGCTAGCTACCGAACGCGGCGCTGAGGTTGCGGCTCTGATCAGCGAGTTCGTAGAAAACTACCACGACCGTTACCAGGCCATTGTGGCAGCTCAGGACTGGCATATCGACCCGGGCACGCACTTTTCGGATAACCCAGATTATCAGGATTCTTGGCCCCCGCACTGTCGCGCAGAGTCTAAGGGCGCTGAGCTTCACCCCGAGCTTGATACCGACTACATCGAGGCTTACTTCCGCAAGGGTGCCTATGCCCCTGCCTACTCAGCCTTTGAGGGCCTTCTGGCTCCCGAGTACACGGTCATGCCCGGTGAGCGTGAAGCCGGCGCTCCGGTTGAAGATGCCGGTGAGCAGACTCCTCTGGATGCTTGGCTGAGCGAGCGGGAGATTACCGATATTGATGTCGTAGGCATCGCCACTGATTTCTGTGTTAAGGCAACTGCGATGGACGCTGTTGATGCGGGCTACGAGACACGCGTGCTGCTTGATCTCACGGCCCCTGTGTCTGAGGATTCGCTTGATGACACCGTGGCCGAGCTAGAAGATGCCGGTGTGACAGTTATCCAGGTTCTCTAGTCTCAGCTGGTGCAGGTAAGGGGCCGGGGCGCTGATTCATTTCAGTGCCCCGGCCTCTTTTTCTGCTCTTTTATTTTCTGCCCACGAACCAGTCCTGGAGCTTATCCAGGCGCGCTTGGAGCTGCTCGGCTGAGGCTTGGGCAACAGCAGGGCCTCCGCAGATACGACGAAGCTCGTTGTGGATAGAACCGTGCGGCTTACCGGTCCGAGCAGCCCAGGCGGCAACGTTCTTAGCCAGCTTGCTGCGGAGCTCTTTGAGCTGGCGGTGATCCACCACCTGCGGCACGGCCGTCGCCGGGCGGCGCGAGGCGTGGTCTTTCTGCCGTGCTCTCAGCAGGGTACCTACCTGCTCAGCATCCAGCAGGCCGGGGATCCCCAAAAAATCCTGTTCCTCATCTGAACCCACTTCAAGACCGCCCGAGGCGAACTCGGCACCGTCAAAAAGGACCCCGTGGAAGGAGGCCTGGGAACCGATAGCTTCGAACTTGCCACGGGTCAACTGCTCGCTGGCCCCTTCTTCACGGTTAGCTTCTTCAATCAGGTGATCGTCCAGCCCCTGATTGAGCGGGTCAAGGTTTTCCTGCTGAGCGTTCTTGCGGTCCAGGGCATGGTCGCGCTCGGTTTCCATCTCGTTAGCCAGCATCATGAGCTGAGGAACAGACGGCAGGAAGACAGAAGCAGTTTCCCCGCGCTTTCGCGAGCGCACAAAACGCCCAATAGCCTGAGCAAAGAAGAGAGGCGTTGAGGTGGAAGTTGCGTAAACACCCACCGCTAGGCGGGGAACGTCCACGCCTTCGGAGACCATGCGCACAGCAACCATCCAGCGAGCAAGCCCCTGGGAAAATTCCTCAATGTTGTTGGAGGCTTCTTTGTCATCGGAAAGAATAAGGGCGGGCTTTTCACCGGTAATACGCTGAAGCTGGGCGGCGTAGGCGCGGGCATCGGCGTGATCGGTAGCAATCACTAGGCCACCAGCATCGGGTACGGTACGGCGTACCTCGGTCAGGCGCTTATCGGCGGCAGCAAGTACGGTGGGAATCCACTCGCCCTCAGGGTTAAGGGCGGTGCGCCAGGCCTGGGCGGTGACGTCTTTGGTGAAGCCCTCCCCCAGGTTGGCCGCCATTTCTTCACCGGCGCTAGTGCGCCAGCGCATCTGACCTGAGTAGGCCATAAAGATGACGGGGCGCACAACATGGTCTTTGAGGGCGGGGCCGTAGCCGTAGGAGTAGTCAGACTTGGAACGGCGGATGCCTTCTGCGTCCTCTTCGTACTGCACAAAGGGAATGGGTGAGGTATCGGAGCGGAAGGGGGTACCGGTCAGAGCCAGGCGTCGGGTAGCAGGCTCGAAGGCTTCGCGCAGGCCGTCGCCCCACGAGAGAGAATCACCGGCGTGGTGGATTTCGTCCATAATCACCAGGGTTCGGCCGTTTTCGGTACGCGCCCGGTGGAGCATAGGTTTATTGGCTACCTGGGCGTAGGTCAGGGCAACGCCCTGGTAGCCCCTGCCCACGCTACCGTCTGCATTTTTGAAGTTAGGGTCAATGGAGATACCTACACGGGCGGCGGCATCGGCCCACTGGCGTTTAAGGTGATCGGTAGGCGCGACCACGGTCATGCGGTTGATGGTTCCCCGGTTGAAAAGTTCTTTGGCAACGGTCAGGGCAAAGGTGGTCTTACCTGCACCGGGAGTAGCCACAGCCATGAAGTCGCGGGGGTTCTGGGTGAAGTACTTGCTCATAGCTTCGGCCTGCCAGGCACGGAGCTTGGGAGCAGTGCCCCAGGCGGCGCGGTCCGGGTAGGCTGGGGGTAGGGCGCTGCTGCCTTCTCCAAAGAGTGTTGGCTGGCTATCGTCCATGTATTTTCCCTTCCCTCACAACAGATATGAGCCACGGTGGGCACCACAAAAGTTTAGCCCCATTCGGTGAGGAATGGGGCTATCAACGAGCACCTGCACCTGTGAGAGCGACCTCTCCCCCTGTTCTGTATTCGGGGTAGGGTGCTGGTCTCACGCGACAGAACGGGCGAACGCGAATGGCTTGATTACTGGTCGTCCCCGCCAGGGGCCAGGCCCTCGTAGATCTCTTTGCATTCGGGGCAGACCGGGAACTTCTCGGGGTCTCGGCCAGGAGTCCACTTCTTGCCGCAGAGAGCACGGACAGGGTTTCCGGTGAGGGCAGACTCCATAATCTTTTCCTTGCGCACGTAGTGGGCAAAGCGCTCGTGGTCACCGGGTTCTACGTTCTGAACTTCCTCACGCTCAAGGAGCGCAGTACCGCCTGAGTGGGCGGTTTCGGGGAAGGGATCTTCGATTCCGGGAATAGATGACACGGGTGCGTCCTTTCGTAGTGGCCCAGGCGGGCTATCTCTAGTTAGTCTACCAAGCCAGGCAGGTTCTCCGGCGAGCACAATAGGCTAGCTGAACTGGGTAACCCGGTAGAGCATATCTGCGCTGTGGCGCTCAAAGCGCTGGGAGCCCAGGCGGATTCCCAGAGTGAAACCGCCCACTGCCATCACCAGCATGACACCAGCGCCCAGCCAAGCCCAGAGCATATTGCCGTTGATTGCTGAGGCCGCCATACCGGCCAGGCCGGGGGCAGCAAGGAACATGGGAATCATCATGGTGAGACCGCGCACAAATGCTTTGGCCATGCCGTCGGGTTGCTTGGCCGTTTTCCAGGGGCTTGAGCCCGGTGGCGGCACAGGTAGGGAAAACACCGTATCAGCATAGGACGCGAGTCCCATACCCAAGAAGAAAACCGAGTAGGCGGTCACCAGCATGGGTACCGTATAAGCGCCCGCTCCTGCAATCAGGCCAAAGAGCAGGGTGCCCATCAGAATCATCGGTGCGTAAATCAGTATCATGGCGTAGGCCCGCCCCAGCCGGTCATCAATGCCGCGCACAGCCGTGGTGGTGTGTAAGGAGAAAGCGGTGCTTTCATAGGACACCAGATAGGCATATATGTAACCAGCGAAAGCAGGGATGAAGGCGCTACAGAAAAAGACTCCCATAATGGGTGTTGAAACGTCCTCCCCCGTATCCGTTGTAACACTCAAATTACCCATGAAAGTAAAGATCAGGTAAAAAAGCGGTAGGCTCATAACATTGACGGTGCACCGGGGGTCTTTGAACATCATCTGCACAATGCGGGCAGCAATTGTGCCCCGAACGGTCGCCGGGAAGCGGTCAAGAATGCCCAGGTATCCGGTGCCCAGGTTGCGGGCTTCCTTACGCCCGGTGACTTCCCCAACGTTAGCCATGGTGCGGGCAGCCAGCAGGTACCAGAACCACCAGATGATGGCCAGGTAGAGAAGGCTAAGAGCCAACAGGGCTCCAGCCAGCCCGTAGCTACCGGAGGCAACATGAACCGGAATGAGCCAGGGAGTCAGCAAAGGCAACCACTGTAGCACCTCGATGTATTCGGGGAGGCGGTCTGCCACCTGCGCTATCCCACCGGCAGCACCCGCGATGATAGGCCCCATGAGCATCACCACCATAAAGGAGGCAATCGTCAGCAGGTTACTGATACCCCTACGAGCCCGCAAAGGGATAGAAGCAAGCGTCACGACCCGGGAACCGGCAATTGCCAGTGCAAGACCCAGGATAGCGGCTACCGGGTAGGTCAAGAGACCCGGGATCGAGAAGAACAGCGAGGTAGCGCTCGCCAGAGCGATGAGGAGAGTCAGGATTCCGGGGGCACCCACGAGAGCCCCGATAGCCTGGCCCAGCATCAGGTCCTTAACCCGAATGGGGTATGGTGCCAGCCGCTCAGGATCCAAGGTGGCATCGGCGGCGGAGGCAAAGAGGGGAACAAGGAACCAGGCTAGGGTCAGAATTCCGCCTACCAGCGCCAGAAAAACCTGAGCACCGCTGGCATTATCAATAAAGAACCCGCCCGCTCCTAGGCAGACCGCTAGGCCCAGCCCATAGAGCATGGCAAAAGAGAACCCCACGATAGCCCAGGCGTTACCCCTGGTAAAATATGCGATAAAGTGCGCAAGCTTTAGTCGGACGAGGACTGCAACCATGACAGGCCCTCCCTCACCATTCGACCGCCGACCAGTGAAACAAATCGGTCTTCCAGGCTCATACCGGCCCGGACCTGCTCCACGGTACCCGAAGCCAGGATTCGCCCCTCATTCATAACCGCCACATGGTCGCACAATCTCTGAACCAAATCCATGACGTGAGAGGAAATAATGACGGTGCCCCCACCGGCAACATACCCCTTCAAGATATCTTGAATGTTGGAGGCGGAGACAGGGTCAACCGCTTCAAAGGGTTCATCAAGCACCAGCAAAGAGGGCGCATGAATCATTGCACAGGCCAGGGCAATTTTTTTGGTCATACCGGCGGAGTAATCAGCAACCTGCTTCCCGGCGGCATTAACCAGGTCAAGGGCTAGGAGCAAATCGCGGGTTCGTTCAGCAACCGTCACTTTGTCAAGCCCGTGCAGGCGACCCGCATAGGTCAGCAGTTGCTCTCCGGTGAGCTTATCAAAGAGGCGCACGCCATCGGGCAGAACCCCCACCTTACGCTTGGCCTCCAGCGGACTAGCCCACATATCTGTACCGCCCACCAGCACCTGACCGTCGGTGGGTTTAAGCATGCCTGTGGCCATTGACAGGCTTGTTGTTTTACCGGCACCGTTACGCCCTACCAGACCGTAGAAGGACCCGCGAGGAATGGTTAGGTTAATACCGTTAACGGCAGGGTGCTGGTCAAAAACCTTGACCAGGTTAAGCAGTTGTAGGGCAGGTGTATCTAGGCTCTCGGGAGCAATCTCAGCTTCCACCGGAGATGCCGGGGAAACCTGATCACTGGGTGCCGCCGGGTAAAGGGGCGTGACTTCTTGGGGGTTTGCCTGGTGCGGCCAGGTCTTCTCATCGTGTTCCATATAACTATGGTAGGTGACCTAGCTAGCTCTGAGCTCCCCCAGCAGGCTGATATCCATTGTATGACAAGGCCTCCTGGGAAAGATCTAAGCTCTAGCGCTGAGAATTCCCGGGAGGCCCCTCATAAAGATATGCTCCTGACTAGAACATGGCCATCATCAGTTCCGCCCGTGCTTTCTTGACCCTGGGATCAGCTGAACCGACTACCTCAAAGAGCTCTAGCAGGCGTTCCCGTACCCGTGTTTTGTCATCAGGGCCAACTGCTTTAAAAAGAGTGATTAGGCGCTTGAATGCATCCTCAATATGGCCACCAGCAATATCTAGGTCAGCCACATTGAGCTGAGCCTGAATATCAGTGGCATCTGCGGCGGCTCTGGCTCGTTCATCGGCCAGAGTCAGAGATGAAACTCGGTGGAGTAGGTGAACCTGGGCCAAGCCAATTTTCGCATCGGTATCGCCTGGGTTCTCATTCAATGCCTGGGTGTAGGCGGCTTCAGCACCAGCGTAATCCCCGCAGTCAAGAGCGTCCAGGGCTTTTTGGTGCAGGGGCGGCAGGGGCTTTTCCTGTTCGCTGAGAACCGGCTCAAAGCCACCGGCCAGACCCTGCTGGGTTGCTAGCTGGACTACCTGCCCCAGCACCTCGGTCAGAGCCTGGGGTTCAACAGGCCCGTTAAAGAGCGGGGCGGGACGGCCAGCTAGTACCGCAACAGCGGCTGGTACACCCTGAATCTGGAAGGCCTGACCAATCTCGGGAGTCTTGGTAATATCCACGGCCGCCAGGAGCAGGTTCCCTCCGGCGGAGTTGACCAGTGCCTCAACCTGCTCGAGCATTTGCACAGAAGCAGGGGAATGGGGTGCCCACAGGGCAAAAATAACGGCACCCCGGTTGGACTCCTGAACCAGCTGCTGGAACTGGGCTACATCGGTGACGTCAAAACGCCAACTGGGCTCACTTGCCTGGGCCGTTTGCTCCCCCGGCTGAGCGCTAGCCTGAGCAGTAACACTTAGATCCGGAGCATTGCGCACCGAAGCCGGTAGGTTCTCAGGCTGGAAACCCGATGATGCGGTCATGGTTTTCTCCTTAGGGAGTAGCAGGTTCTTTTCTCTTCAGTCTATGGTGTCAAAAACAGGCCACCGCCGCCAAGAGAGCCTCTACTTTCTAGCCCAGGGCAGAAATCACGATAAGGTAGTAGACAACTATCCCTTTTTGATGACCAGGCCAGGAATATGCCACTACCATTTTTGTCCTCCCGAGCTTCTCGTGCCAGAAGCTCAGAACCTGCTCAAGCCGCATCGGGTGACGATGCTCAAAACAGTAGTAGCTCCAAGTTCACGATGCCAGCGCTACCGGCCATACCCGGCGCTCGGCCCCGGCATAGGCTGCAGCTACCGGCTGATCCTACCGAGACAGCCAACACAGTCAAGGAACCCGATCAGCAGGTCTCACATTTGCCTTCTAAGCAATCGCAGGTCCCCGAGCACGGCCGCCATATCACCAACCCCATCTACTTCGGTTTCATGCTGGCAGTTGGAATTACTCTAGCTCTTATCTGCATCTACTTTGTCTTGAATGTAGGTGCCCTAGCAGGCTGGATCACCGGTGCTGTTTTTATTGGGCTAGGCCTTGACCCTGCCGTCCGCAAACTTGAGCAGAGGGGTCTGCCCAGAGGGGCAGGTGTAGGTGTAGTGTTCCTGGCCTTTGCCTCTATAGTGGGTGCCCTGACCTTCTGGATCATCCCCATGGTAGCTCGCCAGGCCGTCTCCTTTATCACGGGTTTCCCCAACCAGCTTGAAGCCTTTCTCAATTCAGATTTGTTTACTTCTCTGGATGAAAAGTTTCAGATCCGCTCAGCAGTTGACGGAGAAGTTGAAAAGGTTTTTACCCAGCTAACCTCCGATACCTCGGTGGTCAGCAACTTTATGAACTCTCTGCTCAACGCGGGATCCACCCTAGCGGAGACCACCACAGGCATTATTATCGTTCTCTTCCTCTCTATCTACGTCTTAGCTTCGCTGCCAACCATCAAGGCCTGGTTTATTCGTCTGGCTCCTGCCTCACGTCGAGAACGCGTTGGATACTTGACCGAAAAGATTTCTGACTCCGTGGGCCACTATGTGATGGGCCAGGCTCTAGTAGCTATCTGTAACGCAACGGTGGCTGCCCTTATTATGCTGATTGTCGGTGTTCCCTTTGCCCAGCTCCTGATGCTCTTAGTTCTGGTTTTGGCCTTTATCCCCCTAATCGGTGGGGTCAGCGCAGCGGTCCTAGTGTCGCTGATTTCACTGACCGATAGCTGGCAGACTGCCCTCTTCTTCTTGGTCCCCTACCTGATTTATCTCCAGATCGAGGCCTACTTCATTTCGCCGCGCATCATGAAAAAAGCGGTGGCTGTGCCCGGCGCTGTTGCTATTATTGCGGTAGTTGCGGGCGGTTCGATTTGGGGCGTACTGGGAGCAATAATTGCTATCCCAGTTGCCGCCTCTATCTTGATCCTGGTCAATGAGGTCTTAGTACCTCGACAAGATCGTCTATAAATACCTGATCGATGAGGTTTAAGGGGCCGGGGTAGGTAATCATTACCTACCCCGGCCCGCTCTATGTACAAAGCTCTTGGCTACCAGAAGCGGCGGGTCTGCCAGCAACGCTGGTGCCAGTGCCGGCGTTCCTCGATAGCGCGTTGAGAACCGAACATGTGATCTTCCTGCCACACCACCAGGTGCGCTACACCCGGCCTAATCGAGGTCATACATTCAGGGCAGGTGTAGGTTTTCTGAGCATTCATGGGGGGAATATACTGCACGAACCAGTCACCATCACCTGCCCGTTCCACTCGCGGTGATGGGTCTAGTAGACGAGAAATATCGCGCCCAGGCTTGCTCTGCTTTTGCCATTTGCTAGGGGCAGAGCCGGAATTAGAATGAGGGCGACGTTTCTTGGATGGGGATCTACGAGGCATGGGTTTATTCTGTCACGTCCTTGAGCTAAGCCCCAACTGCTTCTTGCTCAGCTGTTAGAGTGGTACGGTGCGTTTAGTTATAGCTGATTGTTCTGTTGATTATGTGGGCCGTCTGAAGGCCCACCTACCCCGTGCGACCCGTCTGCTCATGATTAAGAATGACGGCTCGGTACTTATCCACTCCGATGGCGGCTCCTACAAACCGCTCAACTGGATGAGCCCGCCCTGCCGTCTGCATATTGCACCCCGCGAGGAGTTTGAAGGAACCACCGCAGGCGAAGATCTTGACTCCGATATCAGCGAGCTGTGGACCGTGCAAGCCGCCAAATCCGATGACCGACTGGTCATCCGTGTCTTTGAGAAGCAGGGCGAGCTGAGCCAGGACTTAGGCATAGATCCCGGTCTCATCAAGGACGGTGTTGAGGCAGATCTTCAGCGTTTACTGGCTGAACAGATTGAGCTTTTGGGCAGTGGCTACCGCCTGGTTCGCCGTGAATACCCCACCGCTATCGGCCCGGTCGATATTCTGGCCAAAGATGCCTCGGGTATCTCGGTGGCTGTTGAGCTCAAGCGTGTAGGTGATATTGACGGCGTTGAACAGCTCACCCGCTACCTTGAACTCCTGAACCGCGATCCCCTCCTGGCTCCCGTTCAGGGCGTTTTTGCTGCCCAGCGTATCAAACCCCAGGCACGCACACTAGCAGAGGATCGTGGCATCCGTTGTCTAGCCCTAGATTACGATGCTATGCGCGGTGTTGACGATAGCGACTCCCGGCTCTTCTAAAGAACCTAGACATAAGGGGGGCGGCACCCATGGGGTGCCGCCCCCCCTTTTCTTATTCCCCCGGTAGCAAAGTCACAGTGTGAGGCAAAAACGGTCGCCTCCCCCAGATGGGGAAGGCGACCGTATCTGCTGAGCAGGAACAGACTAAATCTGTGCGTGCTTTGCGGCGATGGTGACTCGATCGTTTGACACGGTCAAGAAACCTTCGTTCAGGCGGGTTGTCTTCTTTTCGCCCGTGATGTCTTCAATCAGAAGCTCACCATCGTCGGCCAGAAGCGCCATGGTCGGGATATGACCGGGCATAATGCCCAAATCCCCGTTCACGGTGCGAGCCCGAACGTATTTTGCTTCGCCGACCCACACGATGTGTTCGCGGGAAACAACTTCAACTTTCAGTGCCATGATTACTTGGCTCCAGACTGTGCCTTGATTTCCTCGTAACGACGCATGACATCGTCCATGCCACCGATGTTGTAGAAGGCCTGCTCGGGGATATGGTCAACATCGCCACGGCAAATCATCTGGAATGACTCAATGGTGTCCTTCAGGGGCACGGTTGAGCCTTCAACGCCGGTGAATTGCTTAGCGGTGTAGGTGTTCTGCGACAGGAACTGCTCGATACGGCGAGCACGGGAGACAACAATCTTCTGTTCCTCAGAGAGTTCATCGACACCAAGGATGGCGATGATGTCCTGAAGTTCCTTGTTCTCCTGCAGAATCGCCTTGACCTGAATCGCGGTGTCGTAGTGCTCCTGACCGATGTACTGGGGATCCAGGATTCGGGAAGTGGAGGACAGCGGATCAATCGCGGGGTACAGACCACGAGAAGCAATTTCACGAGACAGCTCGGTGGTTGCGTCGAGGTGTGCGAAGGTGGTTGCAGGCGCCGGGTCGGTGTAGTCATCCGCAGGAACGTAAATTGCCTGCATAGAGGTGATGGAGTGACCACGGGTTGAGGTAATACGCTCCTGGAGCAGACCCATTTCGTCGGCCAGGTTGGGCTGGTAGCCCACAGCTGAAGGCATACGGCCAAGCAGGGTTGAAACCTCAGAACCAGCCTGAGTAAAGCGGAAGATGTTGTCGATGAAGAGCAGCACGTCCTGATTCTGGACATCGCGGAAGTACTCCGCCATGGTCAGGCCGGTCAGCGCAACACGCAGACGGGTTCCCGGCGGTTCGTCCATCTGGCCGAAGACAAGGGCGGTGTCCTTAAGAACGCCTGCCTCTTCCATTTCAACCCAGAGGTCGTTACCCTCACGGGTACGCTCGCCCACACCGGTGAATACGGAGGTACCACCGAAGTTACGAGCAACGCGGGTAATCATTTCCTGAATCAGAACGGTCTTACCAACGCCTGCACCGCCGAAGAGGCCAATCTTGCCACCGCGAATGTAGGGGGTTAGAAGGTCAATTGACTTGATGCCGGTTTCCAGCATCTCGGTTGAACCTTCAAGGTCGGCGAATCCGGGAGCTGCACGGTGGATAGGCCAGTAGGTATCGGCCTTGATTTCATCGTTGGAGACATCCAGAGCATCACCCAGGACGTTGAAGATGTGGCCCTTGACACCGTCGCCAACGGGGACGGAGATGGGGGCACCGGTATCAACAACAGCCTGACCACGGACCAGGCCGTCGGTCTGCTGCAGGGAGATGGCGCGTACCAATGAGTCGCCCAGGTGCTGAGCGGTCTCAAAGGTGATCTTGCGGGTGGTGCCGTTGAGGGTGAGCTCAGCGGTCAGCGCATTGTAAATTTCGGGTACCTGGCCGGCAGGGAACTCAACGTCGACGACAGGGCCGATAACGCGAGCAATACGACCGGTTGCGCCCTGAGCCGGCGCGGTAGCCGATTCGTTCAGAGTGGCAGTCATTGTTCTCACTTACCTATGTAGAGAGTGGAAAAGTTTGTGGTGGGTTTATGAGGCGAGTGCGTCGGCGCCGCCAACAATTTCGCTGAGCTCCTGAGTAATTTCAGCCTGGCGAGCATTGTTCATCAGGCGGGTGTACTTCTTGATGAGCTCATCAGCGTTATCGCCTGCGGACTTCATCGCGCGCTGGCGAGATGCGAGTTCGGAGGCGGCGGCTTCAAGCAGGCACGCATAGATGCGGGAGGCAACATAGCGCGGGAGCAGTTCATCAAGCACTTCCTGGGGGTTGGGCTCAAATTCGAAGACCGAGTTCTGCTGGAACTGGTCATCTTCAAGACGTTCACCGGGGATGATGTCCTCACCGAGTGCCCGTGCAGCTGCCACCTCAATGGGGAGCAGGCGCAAGACGCGAGTCTCCTGAGTCACCATGGAAACGAACTCTGTATAGACGATGTGGAGATCATCGACTTCGCCGTTTTCGTAGGCGGCCAGAACAGCGTCACGAGCGGCAATTGCCATCTCGATGTTGGGGTTATCGGTGTTACCCTCCCATGCCTGTTCGTAATCACGTTCGCGGAAGTCAAAGTAGGACTTTGCCTTGCGACCGATCAGGTAGAGCTTGACGTCGCGTCCCTCACCGCGGAGCTTCTCAATAAGACCCTCGGTTTTCTTGAGGACGGATGAGGAGTATGAACCCGCAAGGCCACGATCACTGGTTAGAACCAGAACTGCAGAGCGACCAACCCTATGCTTAGAGCTGGGATTGAGCAGGGGATGCTCAATGGGGTGCTGGGTCGCAATAGCAGTTACTGCCTTAGTCAGCGCATTTGCGTAGGGGCTTGCAGCCTCTGCGCTACGACGTGCCTTGTTAATGCGTGAGGTTGCGATCATCTCCATCGCCTTGAAGATCTTCTTCATAGACGATGTTGAAGTAATCTTTTGGCGGTAAACCCTAATCTGGGCTCCCATAGAGATTCCTTTCACTCCTAGTGGTGAGGGCCCCTCCCCCAAAAGGTGAGGGGCCAATCACGGAACTAGGAAAATCGCTAACCGATAGTTTCCTGTGATACTTCGCTGTCTGACAGAGGCTTGTGCTCTTCATGGCCGGCCTCAACCAGGTGGCTGGTGCCCTCTGAGCGGAAGCCCTTCTTGAAGTCAAGGATAGCGGCCTCAAGTGCTGCTACGGTGTCCTCTTCCAGCTTGCCCGATGATGCAATGTTCTGCAGTACCGAGGTTGAGCGGCGTAGGTGGTCCAGGAACTCTGCCTCAAAACGCAGGACGTCTGAAACTTCCAGATCATCCAGGTGACCGTTGGTGCCGGCCCAGATTGAAACAACCTGGTCCTCAACAGCGTAGGGAGTGTACTGGGGCTGGCGCAGAAGCTCGGTCAGGCGAGCACCGCGGGTCAGCTGAGCCTTAGAAGCATCGTCAAGGTCCGAAGCGAACATGGCAAATGCTTCCATTGCGCGGAACTGAGCCAGATCAAGCTTGAGGGTACCGGAGACCTTCTTCATTGCCTTGGTCTGAGCTGCACCACCGACGCGAGAAACAGAGATACCTACGTCAACTGCGGGGCGCTGGTTAGCGTTGAAGAGGTCTGACTGCAGGAAGATCTGGCCGTCGGTGATGGAGATGACGTTGGTGGGGATGAAGGCTGAAACGTCGTTTGCCTTGGTCTCAATGATCGGGAAACCGGTCATTGAGCCTGCACCCAGCTCGTCTGAGAGCTTTGCACAGCGCTCAAGCAGGCGGGAGTGGAGGTAGAAGACGTCACCGGGGTAGGCTTCGCGGCCCGGAGGACGGCGAAGAAGCAGTGACACTGCACGGTAGGCTTCTGCCTGCTTTGAGAGGTCATCAAAAATGATGAGGACGTGCTTGCCACCGTACATCCAGTGCTGGCCGATAGCCGAACCGGTGTAGGGTGCAAGATACTTGAAGCCCGCAGCATCAGATGCAGGTGAAGCAACGATGGTGGTGTACTCCAGTGCGCCCTTCTGCTTGAGGGTTTCACGGACAGCTGCAATGGTGGAGGCCTTCTGGCCGATTGCTACATAAACGCAACGAACCTGCTTGGTGGGGTCGCCGCTTGCCCAGTTGTCCTTCTGGTTCAGAATGGTGTCAACCGCAATTGCAGTCTTGCCGGTCTGGCGGTCACCAATGATGAGCTGACGCTGGCCACGGCCGATCGGGATCATGGCATCAATTGCCTTGAGACCGGTCTGGAGGGGTTCGTGAACTGACTTACGCTGGGTGACGCCGGGGGCCTGAAGCTCGAGGGCGCGGCGACCTTCGGGTACGATCTCGCCCAGGTCATCGATGGGGTTACCCAGGGGGTCAACTACACGGCCCAGGTAGGCATCGCCTACAGGTACCGAGAGAACCTCGCCGGTGCGGTGGACTTCCTGGCCTTCTTCAATGCCGGTAAAGTCACCAAGGACGATGACACCAATGTCACGGGTGTCGAGGTTCTGTGCCAGGCCAAGGGTGCCGTCTTCAAAGCGAAGCAGCTCGTTAGCCATTACTGAGGGAAGGCCCTCAACGCGTGCGATGCCGTCGGATGCTGATGCAACTCGACCCACCTCTACGCGTTCTGCGTTGCCGGGTTCGTAAGACGCTGCGAATTCGTTCAGCGCGTTACGGACATCATCGGCGTTGATGGTCAAATCGGCCATCTTATGTCCCTGCTCTCCTAGATTGTTGGTAGGCCCGCCACCAGTGCTGACAGGCTCACCGAAACTTGTATGACGTGCCGGGGCGATATGCTCTGAGCTGGCCCGAATCGTCTGTGTATCTTCTAAATCACCGTCGAGGTCTCGACTGATGTCAACGATTATGCGAATGCTCTGCTGAGATCTGCCAGGCGGGTAGATAGAGTGCCATCGATGACCTCGTCCCCCACCTGTACTCTGAGCCCACCCAAAAGTGTGGAATCTACGGTGATATCGAGCTTGAGCTCTTTACCGTAGGTCTTGTTCAGGGAGCTCTGGAGTTTAGCAGTTTGCCCTGCAGTCAAGGGTCGTGCTGTAACAACCCGCGCAATCCACTTGTTCTGACGCTTGACGATGATTTCAACGAACTCGTTAGCCAAGCGTGCGGCAGTGGTGCCACGGGCTACGGTGCCAACTCGTTCGAGCAGAAGCCTGCCTTCTTCGGAGGACACCTTGCCACCGAGAGAAACGGCCAGCTTCTTGAGTGCTTCTTTGCTAGCCCGGGTGTCGGCCAGAGCAGCCTGTGCCTTAGCTGAAGCATCAACAGTGTTGATGAAGGTCAGCAGTTCGTTCACCGTCTGCTCCAGAGCGTCGATACCGCCGCGTTTCTCAGCAGACAGTGCTACTGCAGAAACAGCGGTTTTCTCGAGTGCATCTGCCAGATCTCGTTCGGCGCTCCAGCGGGCTTCTGCTGCCGCAGTCACGATTGCCAGAGCGTTATCGGAAATCTTACCGCCCAGCACTGAGCGGGCGATGCCTGCTCGCTGGGCCGCCTGACGGGAGGGGTCAGTGAGGCCTCGGCGGAACCCACCGTTGGTATCAATGACATCGACGATAGCAAAGAGTTCTGCTGCGAGGTCAGTCGGGTTCTGGCCAGCATGAGCTGCTAGCACCTGTTCCACCTTGTTCAGTGATTCAGTCGATACTGCTGACATTAGCGGGCCACACCTGCCTGCTGCTGAACTTCAAGGTCAGCAAGAAAACGATCGACGACACGTGAAGACCTCTCATCATCGCTGAGGGATTCGCCCACAATCTTGCCTGCCAGTGAGGTTGCCAGCACGCCAACTTCGGTACGAAGTGAGGCTGCGGCAGCTGCACGTTCTGCTTCGATTGTCCTCTGAGCGTTCTCGGTGATGCGAGCAGCTTCTGCGGTAGCGCGCTCCTTGGCTTCAGCCACGATAGCCTCACCCTCGGCACGTGCTTCTTCACGAATTTTCTGTGCTTCCAGACGAGCGCTTTCGAGCTGCTGGCCGTACTCTTCGCGTGCTGCTGCTGCCTCTGCCTGAGCCTTTTCGGCCTTGGCAAGACCACCCTCGATTGCTTCCTTGCGGTCCTGGTAAATCTTTTCGAATGCCGGGACAACGTACTTGGTAACGATGAAGAGGAGGATCAGGAACCCGATGGCGGTAATGGCGATTTCCCAGACGTTAGGGATCAGAGGGTTCGTGCCCTCTTCTGCAGCCATTAGATAAGTCATAGGGGATTTTCCTGTTCTATAGTTTGGTCAAATTTTCGGCGGGGCCAAAAATTACTTGATAAACGCAAGAACCAGGCCGAGAACTGCCAGAGCTTCAACCAGAGCGAAGCCCAGGAAGAGCATGGGCTGCAGGGTCTTCTGTGATTCAGGCTGACGGGCTACGGAGGTCATGTAGGCCGCGAAGATCAGGCCTACGCCGATGCCACCGCCGATTGCTGAAAGACCGTAACCAACTGCGGTAAGTGAACCGGTAAGTTCCATTATGTTTGTTTCCTTTCACAGTGCCCCTACCCCTTAGGGCGTGTGTTATCAGGGGCAGAGTATTTATTTGTGTACACTCCCCGCGCGAGCGGGTTGCTTTTCTCGTCCGGCAGGTTGCCCTGCCGGAGAAAATCTTTAGTGGCCTTCTGAAACCGAACCCTGCAGGTAAACCGCAAGGAGCAGGGTGAAGACGTAAGCCTGGATGCACTGAATCATGAGTTCCAGGAAGTAGAGGAAGAGCCCCAGAGCGCCGGAGCCAACTGAAGCAATCGCAGCGATGCCACCTGCTTCAACGATAAGGTACTGAGTCAGTGAGGCCGCAACCATAATCGCCAGGTGGCCACCGAACATGGTAGCGAAAAGACGCAGGGCGTGAGTTGCGGGCCGGATGAGCATGTTGGACATGAACTCAATGGGAATGAGGATGACATAAACCAGCGGGGGAACACCGGCAGGCATGGTCATGTCTTTGAAGAACTTGCCCAGACCCTTGCGCTTGATGCCGACACCAACCCAGGTGATGTAAGCGATAGCGGCCAGTGCGTAGGCGCTACCAACGTGTGACATAGTGGGGAGCTGGAAGAAGGGGATCGAACCGTAGAGGTTGTTGACCAGAATGAAGAAGAAAGCGGTGAATAGTAGGGGCACGAAAGGCTTGTAGTGGTGAGCGCCAATCAGCTCCTTGCCCAGACTGTTGCGCACCAGACCGTAGCCCATTTCACCGACAAACTGGGTCCGGGAGGGAACCATAGCGCGCTTGCGAGCGGCAAACATGAAGAAGCCAGCGACGATGACAACTGATAGCAGAATCAGAATTGTGTGCTTGCCGAATTCAAAGTCACCAATCTGGAAAAGGGCAGGCAGGTGCATGTCTTCGATGGTGGGCGGCACGTAGCCCTGCTGCTCTCCTGCTGCGACAACTAGCCCGTTTGAAATCAAGGCAAGTCCTTTCTTGCTTCGTGTTGGCCGCTTGTTATAAAGCAACCTCAGAGGTTGTAAGAATTAAAAATGTGTATGGGCCCGCTCCGAGGAGCCGGTTTTATTTGCTCTGTTGCATATGGATGAATACCAGATAGATACCACCAAAGGCACCGATAGCCGCGCCTGCCCAGACAATCCAGGAGGTACCCAGCAAGTGGTCCAGACCATAGCCTACCAAACTCCAGATACCAATACCTATCATGACATAGAGAAGCGTCATGACAGCCCCAGCGGTACCGCCGCCTGCTACAAGCTCACCAGCTGATCGCAATTGCTTATTCTGCTGGTACCATTTCTCATCGGCATTAGCCACCTATGCACGCTCCTTTGCTTAGCATTATCCTACCGAATCGAAGTAGAGGATTCTCTGTTTCGTGATAATTTTCGTTTCCAGGGCTAGCTGAACAAGCAGTCCAGTAACAGCTCCGGCCAGTAACCATCCGTTTCTAAAACCGTCCGGAATAGGTAGGAAAATTAGCAGGCCGGTGAAAACCAAAATTTTGAACGGATAGGAAGCCGCCAAGGCAACCGCAGCCGTCTTCATTGATTTCTTTTCCGTCAGGAGTGCAATAAGAATCCCGATAAAAAAGCTCAGGTAGACCAGCCCCAGACCGACAAGGAAAGCGCCTGCTGCCGGGTAACCTGCAATGACTACACCCACTATGCTACCGACAAGGGCCAAGATCGCCAAAGCCAGAGTCACGGAGGTCAGCATCCTGCGCCAAGGCATCTCATTGACCTTCAGGGGCTTACCTACCATTGGGCTGACCGACCTTTCTCAAGATAGCCGGCAGGGTAAGGTAGAGAGTCAAGACAAGAGCGACAAGCAGGGCCGCCCCCACAGCGTTCTGTGTTTCAAAGGGTAAGGCAATAACCGTGATAGCCGTCACCAAAACCGTTGCCAGGGTCACCACCCCGGCGCTGGCCAGGTGACTCAGGCCCAGATCCGTCAGCTTCTGGTAAGTGTGGGTCCGGTGGGGTTTGTACCACTGCTCCCCCTTGATAACACGACGCAACAAAGTTGTGCCGGTGTCAGCGAGGTAGACCAAAAGCGGTGCAAGGATGTATTCCACATAAACACCGGAGAGGAAAGCACCGACAGCCATTGAAGCAATGGCACCGCCCAAAAAGTAAGAGCCGGCATCCCCCAGAAAAACATTTTTGCCGGTACGCACATTCCAGGGCAGAAAAGCTAGATAGGCCGCCGCTACAGCAAGTCCCCCAGCAAGTAGCCAGGGCATATTATTGACCCAGCCCGCAAAAGCATAGGCACCGCCCACAGTAAGACCATGCAGGCCGGAAATGCCATTGATGCCGTCCATAAAATTCACCACATTGATGTAGGCGGCAATAGCAAAAACACCCAGCGGAATCCAAAACCCGGATGTCCCCAGCATGATGGTCATACCTACGGTAACCACAAGACCAATGAGGAGCTGGATAGCTGCCCGAATGGCAATCGGAACACCGCTGTAATCTTCTAACCAGCCCAGTGCACCCGAAGCCAGCATTCCAAAGAGGACCAAGAGGGCAATCGATCGGTCTGTGGGAATCTGCCCATCAACAAGAACAGCGATATAGCCCAAAACTGCGGCAAGTGCCGTTGCCAAGCCCATGCCCCTAAAGACCGGGGAAGTGTGCGAAGAGCGGGCGGTGGGTATATCCACCAGGTTCCAGCGGTGCAGAAAGGGGCGAACCACAAAGGGGAGGAGCAGGCCAGCGCAACCGGCAAGAAGAGCCACAACGGTAGCCAGGCCAATCATTGATGAGGTTTCCATTTAGGCCGCCTGCCCGGGGCGTTCAACCCGATCGTAGCCGCGATGCTCACGATAGTTAGCCAGCCAGCGGCCATAGTCCAAATCGTTCGGGTCCATATCCGGTGCCTGGGCCCGCATAATATTCTCGTTTTCTTGGCTCCGCTGTACCTGTTCACCCAGACCAAAGAGGACCTCGTCGCGCTTTTCGCCAGCCCGCAAGCCGATGACGTCGATAGCAACGTCAAAGCGTTCGTAGAGGCTTCGCATGTGTTCAGCCACCTTCATGATTTTGACCGGCTGACCCATATCGAGAACTAGCACTTCCCCGCTCTTACCAATGGCGCCGGCCAGCATGACCAGCAGGCAGGCATCGGGAATTAGCATGAAGAAGCGGGTCGCATTGCGGTCGGTGACCGTCAGCGGACCGCCATCTAGAATCTGCTTGGTGAAGAGCGGTTTGATAGAACCCCGTGAACCGAAGACGTTACCGAAGCGTACTGAGACGTAGGTTTTTCCGGTCTGCTTACCGTACCAACTCGTCAGCATTTCTGCGCTGCGCTTGGATTGCCCCAGTGCAGTGGTGGGGTCAGCTGCCTTATCGGTTGAGATATTCACAAAAGCTTCAACATCTACTAGAGATGCAGCTTTTAGGACGTTCGCGGTCCCCAGCGTATTAGTCTTGTAGGCCTCCTTGGGGTAGGCCTCCAGCGCGGACACATGCTTGAGGGCAGCGGCATGAAATACAACCTGAGGTTTACGTTCAAGAAATACTGCCTCGATAGCTTCAGCATCACGCACATCAGCCAGAATAACGCTCGGGTCATCAAGGCTAGAAAGACCGGTCATAGAGTATCGAGTATCCATCAGCAGGGATTCGTCGCGGTCCAGCATCATCAGTTCCGCTGGTTCATACCCGCTTAGCAGCCGGCACAGCTCAGAACCGATTGAACCACCGGCGCCAGTCACCAGCACCCGACGACCCTGGACATAGCTCCGGATCAGGGCATGGTCAATCTTGTAATCGATTTTCCCTCGGATTCCCTCTAAGAGTTCACGCTCATTGCCCTCGTGAGTTCGACGGCTAGCCCCCGAAAAATCAGGAACAACTGAGTTGATGCGAATTGTTTCTACGCCCAAATCTTTCATGGTCTGGGCAACGTGAACCAGACGCCGCTCGGGGATTTCTTCACCAATAGCTATGAGAACCTTACGCGCACCGTGCTTTTTGACCAGTGCAGGCAGTTCAGCGCTCGTACCCTCCACCTTAACCGAGTGGATTCTAGCGTTCTTGACCGATCGGTCATCATCCACGATGGAGACAGGCAGGTACTTTGCCTTGGGGTCCGTCATCAAGGAAGAGACGAGGTTACGCCCCAAAAATCCTGCGCCGTAAATAATGACGCGTTCGGAACCCTCCCCCGTGGGACGATTGGTGGTTTCCTCGTAAATCCGCTTAAGGTAGCGGAAACCCATCATCAGCAAAATAGCAATGGGGAAAGCGATCATAACCACAGACCGAGGCACCCCAAAAGTACGGGAGTACATCATCAACAAAAACTGCATGATAACCAGGTTGATCAGGAGCAAGGGGTAAAGCTTGCTCCCCTCCTGCAAGGTGCCATAACTGTGGCGGCCACGATAGAGACCCAGCATCAGCCCGCCACCCACCTGAAGGGTAACCATCACAAGGGCCACAAGGGTAAGTCCCTGCGGGTCGATCTGATCGATATCCATGCCGTAACGCAGCATGAAAGCAACGGGTAGCGCAAGCAGCCATGCCAGGGAGTCAAGCAGAACTTGAATGTACTTCCACCAATTCTTGCGCTCAGACGTTGAGGTGAGAGCGGGAATCGAGGTGGTCTGCAAGGAGGGTTCCTTAGACATTGTCGCCCTTTCTCTCAATCCCTTGCGGGGTCCGACCGGTCATCCAGCGGAATGCTTTGGTTCGTATCTTTTCGGGGGCTAGACGATAGAGACCACGAATACCCATATTCTTTGCAAAACGCACGGGGCTCACTACGTTTCCACTGTAGAGCCGGCGCTGAACATCAATGTCTTTGCGCAGGGCGCTTATTCCACCTCTACGGGTGTAGGCCGTACTAACCCGATATTTAACTAAAGGATCGGGCAGGTTACCCAGAATAAAACCTGCCTTATCCATACGCGCCCACAGCCAGTAATCCTCGGCCCCCGGCAGCTCGATATAGCTACCGACAGCTTGGACAGCACTCCTACGGAATACGACGGTCGGGTGGAGCATGGGGTTACGTCGGGGAATAACTTCGCTAATACGCCGCGACCCTGTAGCTACATGGCGCAGGGCATCGGGGGTACTCGGGTCTAGAGAGAACTCATACATGGCACTTCCCAGCACGTCAAACCGTCCGTCTGCTACCAGGGGTATCTGGTGTTCGAACCGTTCCGGTACTGAGATATCGTCGGCATCAGCACGGGCAACGATATCGTAAGCGCAGGCGCTTAGACCTTCGCGCAGGGCGGCAGCCAGCCCGTGGTTTTCTGCCAGCTCAATGTGCTCGACTGGCATGGGTGCCGATATCTTAAAGTCAGCGATGACCTCGGCTACCTCCTGAGTTACAGGACCGTCCTGAACCAAAACTACCTGGGTGGGAGGGAGCGTCTGCTCAACGGTATTAGAGTTCAGTGCCGCCTTCAGGTTCTGGGGAGTATCACCCCGGTAGACACTCATCAACAAAGAAAAATCGCGGGCATCGCGGTATTGTGCGCGCACTATCTCGGCTAAATTTGGGGTCTCTAACTGGTAGATATCTTTGAGTACCTCAGAGTTAGAGCGGTAACCGGCAAGAGCATCCTTAAGGCCGTTCAAGAAATACCCGCTATAGATTTTCTTATCATCGGTCCCTAAGAGGGTGCTAGCCCACAGTCGGGCGGTAGAACCGCCATAGAGTAGCTTTTCGTGCGGGGCGAGAGTACGCCGAGCACAAAAAACCCAGAGCTTGTTGCGCACATCATGATAGAAACGTGGCCCCGGGGCAGTATCGGTTGTACCGAAAGTCTTAGTGTTGTGAACAGCAACAGAACGCTCAGTGGCAATCCCCTGGCTATGCTGAATCAGCCTGGTGGTGTACTCGAAATCATCGTTCCAGATAAAGAAGTCAGCCAGCGGTAACTCTGTAGCACGCATGGCCGCCCCGTCCATCAAAATCGAGACAAAAGAAGCAGAGCGGATAGGGCGCGCACCCACAGCCGCGGCCTGCGCGGTTCGTTCCGCACCAGCGGCGAACATGGTTCGCATTGTGTTCATGGGGTGATCTTCGCCATTAGTCCAGACCACCTTGGAGGCAACCACCGCAGGGCGTTCAGCCTTAACAGGTGAGTAATTAGCCCAAGCCCGGTAAGCCTCGCTCAAAGTTCCCTCGGTTGGCTCGGTGTCATCGTCCATAACCCAGACCAAATCGGCCCGGTGACGGACCAGGGCACGGTCAATGCCGACGGTAAACCCGCCAGCCCCACCCACGTTCTCGGGCAGGTGAACAATATCTGCTTCAAGCTCATAGTCCAGGCTCTCAAGATAGTCCGGAGTGGAATCCGTTGAAGCGTTGTTGACGATAATAACGACATCAGGGGTGAGCAGACCGCCAGCTATACCAGCCAGAGTACGCTCCAAGAGGGCACGCCGGTTGTAGGTGACAACAACGGCGGCGATACACTCAGCCGGTCGCTGCTGGTTACTCTGGTCAGAAACCATAAAGAACAGGTCCTTTCGTGGGCTTAAGGCCACCTATACGCGGCCCCTGCCCGGAAGAAAGGGCAGAATCCACACAACTACATAAAGTTTACCTAACCCGGCTGAGTATTACCCCCATGAGCACGGGCACCAAGGGTACCCTTGTTTTTTATCAGCCCCTTACGTGCAATGAGGCCCCGGCTGTGACAACCTTAAAAGGACAGGGGTTCACTGGCTCCATTTAGCGCACAAGGGAGAAAAGGCATGGCTCACGCCACATGGAAAGTTATTGGTGCAAGCGGCTTTGTGGGGTCATCAATCCTTGCCCGGCTAGCCTCAGAAGGTGTCACGCTCGAGGCGGTTGAGGCTCCACGCCTACTCACCCGAACTAGTGACCCCGACAAACTCATTGCCGAGGCTCGCTCCCTGGAGGGCATTATCGATACCCTGGCTGATTCCTTTGCCGGGTGCGACCTTGTTATTAATGCTTCGGGTCTGGCTGCCCCCGACCAAGAAGACTTGGCTCCTCTGATCGGGGCAAATGCTCTGCTCCCCATCATCATTGCCATTGCCGCCCAGCGAACAGGTGTGCGCCGAGTCATCCATATCTCATCAGCCGCTGTTCTAGGCGCGGCCAGTGTACTAACCCCCACCGAAGAAACTTACCCGTTCTCCGCATACTCATTTTCCAAGGCCCTGGGCGAAGAAGCCCTACTCAAGATTCGCTCCTTCGTAGAAGAAACTGCTGCTCAAGGCCGTGCCCCAGGATCTGAACAATCCGAGTTCCCTGCCGCTCCCTCGTACGCGCCGGTTCAGGTTGCAAAAGATCACGCGGTAGAAATCTGTATTATTCGGGCCACTAGCGTCCAGGGACGCGGTCGCCGCACCACCCAGGCTTTCGCCAAAATTGCATCCTCACCGCTGGCATCGGTTGCTGGTTCAGCAAGCCGCCGGACCCCCGTGTCATCTAACTACGCTCTGGCTGAGTTCGTGCATATGATTGCTGCCTTTGAAGGTGAGCTGCCCGCCATCGTAGTTCAGCCCTGGGAAGGCGCAACCACCGAGTCTGTGCTCGTCGATGCAGGGCGCCGGCAACCAATCCACCTGCCTGAAGCGCTCTGCCGCGCCGCAGTTTCTGCAGGTTATAAGGTTTCCGAACTCCTGGGCGATAGGCTGACCGGGCCGGTGCGTCGCGTAGAAGTCATGTGGTTTGGCCAGGACATTGACGACTCCTGGGCTAGGGCTCACGGGCTAATCCCCCAGGCACGGGTGCAAGAGGTCTTACGCACTGCCCATAGCTCTTTGGGTTCAAAACGGGACCGTAAGTTCAGCGATTAGTTTTATGCAAGATCAGGGGGCCGGTTCATTACCAACCGGCCCCCCCCTTGCTCACAGCGGCTATAGCCTGCTAGGAGCCTTAGGCCTCTGGTAGCTCCTCAAGCTCGTCCAGTTCCGCCTGCCCAGCCGTGCTTTCAAGCGTGATGCCCGCTGTGGTGCTCGAGCTAGCACCAAAAACTAAGGCCCGGGCCTCAGCCACGGTAAAGGGCTTAGTTTTATCTTCCACCGTGCGAACGGGTGCTGCATAGGCAGTAGCTGTTCGCTTCTGGTCCACCGCCTTCAGCCCGCTATGAGAGACCAGGTGAGCCGCCAGGGAACCTGCAACCGGTGCGGCAGCCTTTGGCCCAACACCATCGATTTCTTGCTGGTCTGAGTCGTTCTCCAGGGTAGTCATAGCCTGCTGGGTCTGGGCCAGAGCAACCTCGGCCTCCCGCCGGGCTTTCTCTTGCTCGTCAAACTCTGCTCGGGTCACTACTGAGGGCACAACCTCGCGCAGCCGCTCAACCGGGATAGCGCCTTCTCGCACCACAATCAGTCGATCCGAGGTGCAGTCCACAATGGTCGAGGGTTGGGCATGTACCGACTCAAAATCATCGGAACGCTCAGCGGGACGAGGGCCGCCATCAAGAATAAGCTCAACGTCTGCGCCCAGCTGCTCCATGGCTTCATCAACGGTGGTTGCCGCTACACGCCCCGTTTTATTAGCTGAGGACACGGCAAGAGGGCCCAGCTTTTTGAGCAGCTCGATCGCTACAGGGTCATGGGGAACACGCAGTGCTACCGTTCCCTGAGTCTCCCCCAGGTCCCAGTTCAGAGAAGGCTGAGAGTAGAAAATCAGGGTCAGCGCTCCAGGCCAAAAAGCATCGGCAAGGGCCCGCGCATCAGCTGACACCTCATCAGCCAGCCCCGCCAGTACGGCCTTATCGTAAATCAAAACAGGCGGGGGCATCTGACGGCTTCGCCCCTTAGCGGCCAGCAAAGCAGTAACGCCCTCAACAGAAAAAGCGTCTGCGGCAATACCGTAGACGGTATCGGTCGGAATGACGATGGGCTTGTGGTCTTTAATGACCGACTCAGCAGTAGCTATAGCCTGGTCAAAGGCTTCTTGGTCTGTGGCACTAACAATGGTTGCTTTCACACTCTTTATTCTTTCACATTCCTAGCTCTTGGACACCGGTTTGTAGCCGCTGGTGTGACGGGGTTTACCCGCCAGATCGTCAATAGATTCAGTACGCTCAAAACCTGCCTTTTCAAAGGCTTGGCGCATGAGCTCCCGCTGGGTTTCCGCGTGCTCCATAATCAGGTACCCTCCAGGAGCCAGCAAATCGTAGGCACGGTAAGCTATCGCGGAGGGCAACTCCATGCCGTCTTCTCCCCCACCGTAAAGGGCAAGTGCCGGATCGTGGTCTCTGACTTCGGGATCCTTTGGAACAGCACCCTGCGGAATATAAGGTGGGTTCGAGGCAACCAGTGTCACCTGTCCCTTGAGCTCTTCCAGTGCGGTGAGGGCATCACCCCTGACCAGTCGAGCACCCGTACCATCAAGATTACGCTCAGCCCAAGCGGCCGCGTCCTTGGACAGCTCGACCGCTAGCACCTCAGCCCTAGCCAGCTCAGTAGCTAGCGAAGCAGCAATCGCCCCGGAACCCGTACAGAGGTCAAGGACCAGGGGGCGATGCGGCAGGGTACCCTGGGCCACGCGACGCTGATACTCTACGACAGCGTGTTCAACCAGTAGCTCAGTCTCAGGACGCGGAACAAAAACCCCCGGGCCAACAGAAAGGGTCAGCCCCCGGAAATGGGCCTGCCCGGTCAGGTGCTGGAGCGGGATCCGCTGACCGCGCAGAGTCACCAGCCGATCAAAATCAGCAGGCACCGGGGTACCCAGCAGAGCAAGAGTTTGAACCCTCCCCCGGCTGACCGGCTCACCGGTCTGCTTCTCCAACAGATAGGCCGCAAGCAGCTGGCTATCAGTCTGGGAGGATTCCACCCCTGCCTCAGCCAGGTAGACCGAGGCCCGGCCAAGAGCTGAATCCAGATCCTCACCGGGCAAGGCAGAAAAGTCAGCCACGATTATTTGTTGTCCTGGCCTAGTTTCTCAAGACGGGCGGCTTCATCCATCTCAATAGCAGACTGGATAACAGCGCCCAGGTCACCGTTGAGGACAGCGTCCAGGTTGTAAGACTTGTAGCCGGTGCGGTGATCCGCAATACGGTTTTCGGGATAGTTGTAGGTACGGATACGCTCTGACCGGTCCATGGTTCGCACCTGGGAGTGACGCTTCTCGGCGTTCTCCGCATCGATCTGCTCCTGCTGCCAAGCCAAGAGACGGGCGCGGAGCACGCGCATAGCAGCTTCGCGGTTCTGAATCTGCGACTTTTCGTTCTGCATAGCTACCACGATGCCGGTTGGTAGGTGGGTAATACGCACAGCGGAGTCAGTGGTGTTCACTGACTGTCCACCGGGGCCAGATGAACGGTAAACATCGATCTTCAGATCGTTTTGGTTAATGTCGATTTCCTCGGGTTCATCGACCTCGGGGAAAACCAGTACGCCGGCGGCAGAGGTGTGGATACGCCCCTGGGACTCTGTTGCGGGTACACGCTGAACACGGTGAACACCGCCCTCGTACTTGAGGTGGGCCCAGACGCCCTCAGCCGGATCAGTGGAGTTGCCCTTGATAGCAATCTGGGCATCCTTGTAGCCGCCCACATCGGTGCTCTGGGAGGAAATCATCTCGGTCTTCCAGCCCTTGGTTTCCGCGTAGCGGGTGTACATGCGCAAGAGGTCAGCGGCAAAGAGGGAAGCCTCGTCACCACCTTCACCACCCTTGACCTCCAGAATGACGTTGCGGCCATCGTCCGGGTCGCGGGGAATCAGCAAGCGGCGCAGTTTTTCCTCTGCGGCAGGGAGCTTGGCTTCAATTTCTTTGACCTCAGCGGCGAACTCGGCGTCCTCGGCTGCCATTTCGCTAGCAGCCTGGAGGTCATCACGCAGGGCAGTGACCTTCTTATAGGCTTCAACGATGCCGTTGAGCTCTGCGTAACGGCGACCGAGTTTGCGTGCCTTACCCTGGGCGGCGTGGACAGCGGGGTCAGCCAGCTGTTTTTGGAGGTCTGCGTGTTCATCGAGCAGACCCTGGATTGAATCAATCACTGTATGTGCCTCTTCTTCGCGGTGCCCGCTACAGGCACCTCAATCTTTTGTTTAAGGGGTGAAGCACCGCCTGCCCCGTGTGGAGCAGGCGGTGTACCGAGCCTTTATTCGCCGTGGCCGAGCCCGCTCTTAGAAACGGTCAGCAGGAATTCGACGTTGGACTGAGTCTCGCGGAGCTTGCTGAGCAGGACCGAGAGTGACTGCTCCTGATCCATGCCAGCTAAGACGCGGCGCAGACGCCACATAATCTTGATTTCCTCGGGTGAGAGGAGTGCCTCTTCGCGGCGGGTGCTGGAAGCGTTGAGGTCGATAGCAGGGAAGATACGCTTATCGGCCAGGTGGCGGGAAAGGCGCAGTTCCATGTTGCCGGTACCCTTGAATTCCTCAAAGATAACCTCGTCCATCTTGGAGCCGGTCTCAACCAGGGCGGTAGCCAAAATGGTCAGTGAGCCACCCTCCTCAATATTGCGAGCCGCACCGAAGAACTTCTTGGGCGGGTAGAGCGCAGCGGCATCGACACCACCGGAGAGGATACGGCCCGATGCGGGGGCGGCCAGGTTGTAGGCACGGCCCAGACGGGTCATGGAATCCAGCAGAACGACAACGTCGCGGCCCTGCTCTACCAGCCGCTTAGCGCGTTCAATGGCGAGTTCAGCGACAATGGTGTGGTCATCGGCGGGGCGGTCAAAGGTGGAGGCAATGACCTCACCGTTGACGGTGCGCTGCATGTCGGTTACTTCTTCGGGGCGCTCATCGACCAGAACCATCATGAGGTGAACCTCAGGATTGTTAGTGGTGATAGCGTTCGCGATGGACTGAAGCATCAGGGTCTTACCGGCCTTGGGGGGTGCAACAATAAGACCGCGCTGGCCCTTACCGATGGGGGCAACCAGGTCAATGACGCGGGGGCCAACCTTCTTGGCTTCGGTCTCCAGGCGCAGGCGCTCCTTGGGGTAAAGCGGGGTTAGCTTGTTGAAGTCGCGGCGGCCTTTGGACTCTTCGGGGGTCAGACCGTTGATGGTGGTGACCTGAACCAGAGCGTTGAACTTCTGGCGGTTGTTGTTATCGCCTTCTCGAGGGGCACGGATTGTGCCTACGATTGCGTCGCCCTTGCGCAGGCCGTGACGCTTGACCTGGGCCAGCGAAACATAGACATCGTTGCTACCGGGCAGGTAGCCGGAGGTACGAACAAAAGCGTAGTTATCTAGAACGTCAAGAACACCGGCGACGGGGATCAGAACATCGTCTTCACGGATCTCGGGTTCGAAGTCGTCCCTGCGGTTGCTACGGCGTTCACGGCGCTCCTGCTGGCGGTCGCGGCGGTTCTTACGACCGTTGCGGCGGTCCTCGTCGGGGCCGTTGTTCTGCTGGCGCTCAGAGCGGTTATCGCGGTCGTTGTTCTTAGAACGGTTATCGCGGTCCTGCTTCTCGGAGCGATCCTGCTTGTCACCGCGGTTGTCGCGGTCCCGGCGGTTTTTGCGCTCGAAGCGTTCGGTCTTTTCGTTACCGTTGCTTTCGGTGTTATCAGCCGATTCGGCTGTCTCGGTTTCGGCCTTGCGACGGCGGTCGCTGCGGGTACGAGTTCGGGTAGCGCGGGGAGCTTCCTCGCCCTCAGCATTTTCACCGCGGCCGGCTTTCTTGGACTCGACTGCATCCAGGGCAGCTTCTACTGCTTCGAGGGGGTTAGCCTCAGCAGCGGTAGCCGATGCGCTGGTAGCACGGCGGTTGGTGCGACGCTTAGTTGCGGGCTTCTCTGCCTTTTCCTCAGCTGCATCCTGGTCGGCCTGCGCAGGGGCTTGGGCCTCTGCAGTTTTTTCGGCGGCTTTTTCTGCGGCAGTCTTACGGGTGCGGGTACGCTTAGGCTTTTCAGCGGGAGCGGCCTCAGGAGCGGGTGCCTCTTCACGGTCGGCGATAGCGCCACCACGCTGGTGGGAGCTAATAGCTTCAACCAGGTCTGACTTACGCATACGACGAGCGCCGGTGATGCCCAGCTGGGAGGCTAGGGACTGGAGCTGAGCGAGCTTGAGAGTGCTCAGGCTTGGGGACTTGGTTTCTACCGCTTGTGCGGTTTCCGTACCTGCGGTGAGGTCGGTGTTTTCTGCCACGAAGATTCCTTCTCTCGAAATGTCGTTGATTTCGCGGGTGGTAGTGACGCAACAGATGCGTCATGCCCAGAACGGGCGAGTGTTCATAAATTAGCTAACTAGCTATCAGCATCGGCTGATGCGCGGACTAGGTAACGGATGTGCGAAAGCACAACTGCTGATGAGCACGGCTATGCCTAGGACAGCAGAAAGGCTAGTGCCATAAGGCAGAACCTTGGTAAACGGCCAAATACCTGAGGCTTCTACAGGTTTCGGAACCGTGAAACGGAGAACATAAGTTCGGGTCTAGGGGTATGGCCCCTAAGGAACTAAGCGTTTTCCTCATAGGTAAGCATAACACCTTGCGTGTCAATATCGATATTCAGCACGCGCCAGGTGACCGGTTGACCTTCATAGGTGCCGGCTTCGGGGTGGGTTACGAACTCAGCAATAGCAGAGCCGATATGTTCCCGTTGCTCCTGCCCCTGTGCCAGAACCATGACGGTGGGGCCAGCCCCGGAGATCACTGCCGCATAGCCCAAGCCACGTAAGTGCTGAACCAGTGCGGCACTGGGTTTCATGGCAGCAGCCCGGTAGGACTGGTGGAGTAGATCGCTGGTGCCGGGGAGCAGGTACTCTGGGTAGGAGGTCAGTGCCTGGGCTAGCAGGGCGGCGCGCCCTGCATTGGTGGCGGCTTCGCAGTGAGGAACGGTTTCGGGAATCAGATCGCGGGCAACCCTGGTTGGCACCTGGTAGTCGGGTACCGCAATCACGGGGAGGACCTCAGGGTGAGCGGGGACGGGCAGGGAATGCCAACCCGAATCATCACCGTAGGAGATCACCACCTGGCCGAACAGTGAGGGGGCGACATTGTCGGGGTGCCCCTCCATACCCGAACAAATCTGGAGTACAGTATCAGCATCAAGCTGGAGCTCAGCAGGTAGCAGTCCGTTTGCGGCACTTACCCCGGCAACAATGGCAGAGGCAGATGATCCCATACCGCGCGAATGCGGAATGCGGTTATGAGCCTGAATGTGCAGGCTGGGTAGCTCAAGAAGCCCTGCGGCTTTCCAGGCGGTCTGCATAGCCTTGACTACCAGGTGGCTGGCATCGCGGGGCACCTGGTCGGCACCCTCGCCGGACAGGTCGAAAGTCAGCTCTCCCTCCCCCGCTAGCCTGGTCACAACCAAATCGTCGTAGTAGGCCAGGGATAGGCCCAGGGAATCAAAGCCGGGGCCAAGGTTGGCTGAGGACGCCGGTACCCGCACCGTCACGCGGGCACCCACCGGGATAGCATGAGACTCAAGCAGGGATTCGTCTGAACCGTCAGTCATCGACAAAACCATCAGTTTCTAGCCCTCCACCCGAATCACGGAGCAGATTTCGCGGACCGTATCCAGGGAATCAACAACGGCCATGGTCTTGCCAAGGTTGGCATCGGTCGCGCGGTGGGTCACAATACGGATGGTCGCGCTGCTACCGTCGCCGGTTCCCTTAACCTGGCGCATGGTTTCGATTGAGACACCGTGCTCAGCAAAGATACGAGCAATGTTTGACAGAACGCCCAGCTTATCCTCTACCACAATGCCCACAGAGTAACGAGAAATGACCTGGCTCATGCTGGTTGCCTTGAGCTGAGCAAAGGAAGAATCCGGGATGCCTGGGCCGCCCAGAACCAGGCGGCGGGCCAGGGAGACAAAGTCGCCCAGCACAGCCGAAGCGGTAGGAGCACCACCAGCACCGGGGCCGTAGAACATGAGCTCGCCGGCGTTTTCAGCCTGGACAAAGACCGCGTTATAGGCACCGCGAACACTGGCCAGCGGGTGGGTTCGGGGAACCAGAGTGGGGTTAACACGAATGTTTACGCCTTCCCCGTCCTTCTCGCACACTGCCAGGAGTTTGATGACGTAGCCATCGGCGGCAGCGGCCTGAACCTCTTCGGCGCTGACGGAGGTGATACCCTCACAGTGCACATCGTCAATGGTGAAATCTGAGTGAAAAGCAAGAGAGGCAACGATAGCGGCCTTGGACGCGGCGTCGTGGCCCTCTATATCGGCGGTGGGGTCAGCCTCGGCGTAACCCAGGCGCTGGGCCTCAGCCAGTGCATCAGCAAACTGGGCACCGGTGGTATCCATCTGATCCAGGATGTAGTTGGTGGTGCCGTTCATGATACCCAGTACCCGGGTAATCTGGTCACCAGCCAGGGAGTCACGCAGGGGGCGCAGAATGGGGATAGCGCCGGCAACAGCGGCCTCGTAGGAGAGCTGGGCGCCGCTCTGAGCGGCGGCAGCGGTAAGTTCGACACCGTGCTTAGCTAGCAGAGCCTTGTTACCCGAGACAACCGACTTGCCAGCGGCCAGTGCACGCAGAATACGAGTGCGGGCTGGCTCAATACCACCGGTCAGCTCAATAACCACATCGGCGGCATCAATCAGGCCTTCTGCATCGGTGGTGTAAAGGGATGGGTCAGCCGTATAGTGCCGGGTAGCCTTCGTATCGCGTACAGCGATACCGATGAGCTGAACATCGGCACCGATTCTGTCCCGGAGGGCGGTGGCGTCCTCGGTGAGCATACGAGCTACCTGAGAGCCGACGTTACCGGCACCTAGTAGCGCTACTTTGATGGTGGTGGTCTTACCCAATGGCATCTCCTGACGGTTTTGGGGTAAAGGGGGGGGCAGCGCACCATGCTATCCAAGGCGCACTGTATTTATGCGGCGGGTCCCGCTTCCATTCTTTCAGTATGACTGAGCCTGCCATACCGTGTCGTCCATATTACGATCAGTGGCACAGCATGGCAGGCTCCTGCTGAGGGCTTAGACCAGGCCCAGGTCGCGGGCCAACATATCCTCTTCGGTTTCCCGGCGAACGATAGCTCGGGCAGGCTTACCCTGGCTAGTTGCCACCACCGGCGGGCGGGTGAGGTAGTTGTAGTTCGAGCTCATCACGTGGTTGTAGGCACCTGTTGCGGGGACCGCTAGAACATCACCAGCGGTGAGGTCAGCCGGCAGGTAACAATAGCGAATTACGATGTCACCGGATTCGCAGTGCTTACCCACCACGCGGCTTAGTAGCTGCTCCCCTGCCGGAGCACGGTTAGCCAGGGTCACTGCGTAGTCCGACTCGTAAAGAACCGGGCGGGGGTTATCGCTCATACCACCGTCAACCGAGACGTAGCGGCGCACGCGGGTGTCACCGTTTTCGTCCTCGATAGAAACGTTTTTGATGGTGCCCACCGTGTAGAGGGTGATACCGGAGGGGCCGGAGATAGAGCGTCCGGGTTCAAAGGAGAGATGCGGGATAGCCATACCCACAGCCCGGCAGGTTGAGGCAACCATAGCGGCCAGCTCCCGCGCAATTTCTGCCGAACCGCGCGGGGTGTCCTGCTCGGTGTAGCCAATGCCGTAGCCACCGCCCAGGTCGATTTCGGGTAGCACCACATTAAAGCGCTCGTTGAGCTGGTGCATGTAGGTCAGCACCTTCTCGGCGGCCTTTCCAAAGCCCTCGGCTTCAAAAATCTGGGAACCGATGTGGCAGTGCAGACCGCGCAGGTCAATGCTCTCACTGGCTAGAGCTAGAGCCGCCGCAAGAGTGGCGTAAGCGTCATCAGCGGTGACACCCAGCTGATCCAATTCTGCCTGGCTCAGCCCAGCCAGGGCGGCGGTGCCGGGTACCAGTGACTGGCCGAATTTCTGGTCCTCGTGTGCTGTGGCAATGAAATCATGGGTGGAGGCGTGAACACCGGGGGTTACCCGGAGCATGACCGGCGCGGTAACACCCAGTTCAGTGGCAACCCGTGCAATAAGCTGAACCTCCGGTACCGAGTCTGCTACTAGGCGGCCCACACCGTAGGTCAGAGCGCGAGCAATCTCGGCTTCTGACTTGTTGTTCCCGTGCAGGGCAATCTTGCCCCCGGCAACACCGGCGCGCATAGCCAAAGCCAGTTCGCCGCCGCTGGCGGTATCCAGGCACAGGCCCTCTTCCTCAGCCCACTTGGCCACGGCGGTTGTCAGGAAGGACTTGCCAGCGTAGTAGACCGACACTTCAGCGCCGTGAGCTTCAAAGGCCTGCTCAAAGGCGGCACGGAATTCGGCGGCACGGGCACGGAAGGTGCTCTCCGAAAAGACGTACTGGGGAGTTCCAAACTCCTCCACCAATGACGAGACAGCGGTGCCGTCCACGGTCAGCTGCCCCTGTGCGTCACGGGCAAAAGAGGGCATCCAGATGACAGGGCTGAGCTCAGCCGGGTTCTGCGGGTAGGTTAGCCATTCAGGCTTATAAAGCGCTACTTGGTGAGCCATGGTTACATCTTCTCCGGAGCGCTCACGCCCAGCAGTCCCAGACCATTGGCCAGAACCTGGCCAGTTGCCTGGTTCAGGAGCAGGCGGGTGCGGTGCAGGTCGGTTATCTCTTCGTCGCCCTTGGGGGCCACGTGGGAGAGGCCATACCAGCGGTGGTAGGTGCCAGCTAGAGCTTCAAGGTAGCGGGCCAGGCGGTGGGGCTCGCGGAACTCCGCGGCCTCTTTGACAGTACCGGCATACTGGCCCAGGGCGGCCAGCAGGGCAGAGTCTGCTTCGGAGTCCAGCAGGGCCAAGTCCACTGAATCGGTGCTCACCCCGGCGGCCTCGGCATTACGGGTAATAGCGCAGGTGCGGGCGTGGGCGTACTGAACGTAGAACACAGGGTTCTCGTTGGACTGCTTTGTCAGCAGGTCCAGGTCGATATCGATGTTGGAATCCACCGAGTAGCGGGTCAGCGAGTAGCGGGCCGCATCCACGCCCACAATCTCGACTAAGTCCTCCATGGTCACCACGTTGCCTGCGCGCTTGGACATACGCACAGGCTTGCCGTCCTTGACCAGGTTTACCATCTGGCCAATCATGACCTCGACCATGTCCGGGTTATCGCCCAGCGCGGCGGCGGCGGCCTTGAGGCGGGCAACGTAGCCGTGGTGGTCAGCGCCCAGCATGTAAATAGCTAGGTCAGCCGGGTCAACAGGGCGCTTGGTTTTGTCCTGGAAGTAGGCGATATCCCCGGCAATGTAGGCGGCGTTGCCGTCAGATTTGATGACCACACGGTCCTTGTCGTCGCCAAAATCGGTGGACTTGAGCCACCAGGCGCCGTCCTTGAAGTAGAGGTTCTCGGACTCCTTAAGCTTTTCAAGGAGTTCATCTACCTTTCCCTCTTCAAAGAGTGAGTTCTCGTGGAAGAAAACGTCAAAATCTACGTGGAACTCGTGCAGGGACTTCTTGATGTCCTCGAACATAAACTCAACGCCGGTGGCGCGGAAGACTTCCTGAGGGTCCGCAGAGGTCAAAGCATCGGGGCGGGCTTCGAGCACGCGGTTGGCAATATCGGTGATGTACTCGCCACCGTAGCCGTCCTCGGGTGCAGCCTCTCCCCTGGCGCGGGCCAGCAGAGAGCGGGCAAAACGGTCAATCTGGTTACCGTGGTCGTTGAAGTAGTATTCACGCACGACCTTGGCGCCCTGGGATTGGAAGATACGGGCCAGAGAATCGCCCACAGCGGCCCAGCGGGTACCGCCCAGGTGGATGGGGCCGGTGGGGTTAGCCGAAACGAACTCAAGGTTAATGGTCTTACCGGCCAGGGTCTGGTTGGTTCCGTAGGCTTGCCCCTGCTGGAGAATAGTCTGCGCCAGTTCACCGGCGGCGGCGGCATCGAGAATGATGTTTAGGAAGCCGGGGCCTGCGATATCAACAGAGGCAACACCGGGAAGCTCGGTGATTCTGCCCGCAAGGACCTGGGCTACTTCGCGCGGGTTCTTGCCGACCTTCTTAGAGATTTGGAGGGCGATGTTGGTGGCCCAGTCACCGTGGTCACGGTTCTTGGGGCGTTCAATGCGCACAGCGGGTGCGGTTTCACCATCGGTCAGGGTCAGTTCACCGGCAGCTAAGGCTGCTGCGAGCGCGCCGTCAATAGCAAGGGAGAGTTCTTCGGGTGTCATAGGTTCAAGTCTACCCAAAGGCACCACCTAGCCAACCCAGCAGGCAGGTTCTTAGGGTGTGGCCTAGCTCTTATTGGTGTGCTGGGTCAGCCAGTCAACGATGTGTGCCCAGAGACTGGAGCTGGCGTAGATAGCCGGGTCTGAGTGTTCAGCACCGCCAACCAGGGTGAGTTCGGTGGGGATACCCGCCCCTGCAAGGGCCCGGTGGGCGCGGATTGATTGGTTGGGGGGCACGCAGGTGTCTGAGGTTCCGTGCAGGTAGTAGACCGGTGCGTGGGTTCTTGGCCCACTCGGGCTGGCGGCGAGGGCATAGTCGATGGGGTGAGCTTTTGCCCAGTTGATAGCGGCCTGGCTACCTGCGGGGGCCGGGTAGGTGGATCCCAAAAGCCGCCATTCTGCGCCGTCGTCTTCGGGGTGGTCCCGGTCAAAGCCCCAGGCCACGCGGTCGTCAAAGATACTGCGCAGGTCGCTGACCCCGTAGATGCTCAGGGCACAGCGAACCCTTGAGTCCGGTTGCCCCTGTGCTTGTGCGGCGGCTAGCGCCGTTGCTGGGATACCTTCAAGGTAGGGTTCTGCCAGGTGGCCGGTTGCGGCGGCTAGCTGAACCAGGTGTCCACCGGCTGAGCCACCGGCTAGGGCGATACGGTCGGGGTCGATGGAAAATTCTGCGGCCTTCTCTTTGAAGTAGCGGATCGAGGTTTTAAGGTCGTTGATTTGGGCGGGAAAGAGTGCTTGGTGGCTGAGCCGGTAGTTGATGGAGGCTGTAGCGAACCCGGCTTCTGCCAGCCCTTGGCGCACTGTGTGCAGGCCCTTATCGGCTTGGGCAAAGCTGGCTTTGTCGCCAAAGCGCCAGGCTCCCCCGTGAACATAGATGAGTAAAGGTGCTGGCTGCCTGTTGGCCCCGGTGCTTGCAGGCGGGTAGAAGTCGTAGGTTTGGGCGGGGTCGCTGGTGCCTGCGTAGTTGCCGCTGGTGACGTTCACGGGTGCCTTTCATCTGCCGGTACTTACCCTCAATACTGTAGCGTTTGCACCTGTCTGCGGGCGTTTAGCCCAGCCCAAGTGTTTCTGATATAGTGGGTGTGGCTTGATGGCCTAACCGCATAAAGGTTTTGGCTGAGAGTTTGTTACCCTGGTAGCTCATGGTGAATGAGGTTTTCTGCCTACAGGCGGATAAGAAATCCGAATGAATCAGCCGAGCTTGCTAGGCTGGTAAACATGGCTTGGTCAAAGAGTCATCATAAGCCCTCGTAGCTCAGTGGATAGAGCACCAGTTTCCGGAGCTGGGTGTCGAAGGTTCGAATCCTTTCGAGGGCACAAAAAGAGAAGGCATGCCAGAATGCGCGAAGCGCTGGCGTGCCTTCTCTTTTTGTGCCTGGCGTCAAAATCGTCACCGATGTGGCGATTTTAGCTGCTGGGAGCGCCCTCAAGGGACTAGAACTTATCTTTTCCTATATGCGTGGGAGAGCTTTCAGACTAACGATTTGCCCGCTTGTTTCTGCAATATATGTGAGGGCAAAACGATGTTTTTCGATGTTTGTGTCGGCAACAGCATCGGCTAGGCAAAAGAACTTGATATCTCGCGCAAGGGCATCAATCGAGGTTGCCAGTATCCCACCGCTTGCGAATACCCCCGCAGTGAGTAGTTGGCTCTTCCCCAGCCTTTTGAGCTCGACTTCTAAATCTGTTGCGTAGAAGGCTGATAGGGAACGTTTGTACACAGTAGCTTTTGCTAAGCCGCTGAGTTCTTCAATACATGGTTGCGAAATGTCGTCGTAGCTTGGCCCGATTCCCCATAGGGTTCCACCAAGTCCACGCTCTCTTATATCGGTTGCGGGTCTTGGAGCAGAAGCAATTACCGGGATTGACAGCTCATATGCCCATCGGATGAGTACACGGTTTGCCTCGATGAGCTGTGCCTCGAGTCCTGGGTCCAGGACCTTAGTGTAGTAGGGAATTAGGTCATGAATAAGGACTGCTACCTGCCCGGTATCTATGTCCCAGCCGAGGCCTCTCGCGTCGTTCTCAAAGGTGTCCAGGTTATATGGGTCTGTTTCCGTCTTATATACATCCATAGATTGAACGTTAGCAAGGCGCTACGATTTCAAGTTCGAAGCCCTGGGTGTTTTCCAGGTAGAGGGCGTAATGTTGTGGCCCACCTGCATGCGGGTAGTTCGGGGCGAAGAGCTCAGACCAGCCGTGCTCAGCCGCCTGATCTCGCAGGCTGTCTAGCTTGTGGGCGCTAGGGCAGGTGAGGGCAAGGTGATTGAGCCCGGCGCGGGTGCGCTGGTGGGCACCAGAAACCTGAGGGGACTGTTCCAGGACAATGTAAGAACCGTCCTGGGCCTGCCAGGACTGCCCTCCCTGCCACTGCTGGTAGGAGCTGAAACCCAGTTGGGTCAGTGCCCAGTCCCAGGAACCGCGCACCTGTTCTAGGTTCTGCGTCCACAGTTCAATGTGGTGAACTGCTACCCCTGTGCTGAAGTCCGGTGCCGGTAGCTGGCGGAGCCGGGCGGCAAGAACAGCATCATAGGTTTGCCCCAGGTACAGGAACTTCTGGCGTTCAATGCCTTCCACGGTAAAGCCTGCATAGCGGGCCACCGCACCAGAAGCTGGGTTGTTGGTCCGGTAACCCAGTTCCAGGCGGCGTAGGTTGGGCGATTCTAAAGTACCCAGCAGTTCAGTATCTAGCCTTGGGTGCTTTTCATCTGGCGGGCTTTGACTTCCTAAGGCCCAGTCGCAGACTGCCCGCACCGCGCTTTTAAGGATTCCTTTACCTCGAGCCCGGTCGGCAATCCAGTAGTAGACCCAGCCCCTGTCCCAGGAACCGTCCTCTTGCTGTGCGCTGTAGGTGATGCCGACCAGCCCGACGGCCTGCCCATCATCCAGGCAAAAGACAGCCCGCCCCTGCGCAGGGAGCCACTGCCCTTCAATCAGGTGCTGAGCCTCCTGGAGGGTGCCAGGTAGGGGCATCTGCCTCTCTAAGTCCGTGTTGGTTTCAACCAGCTCAAGAAGGGCGGACGCATCGGTGCTTTGCCACAGTCGAAGTTTCATAGTGCAAGTCTAAACAGTGAAGTTCCGGCCCCGGTGGACTGGGTAGACTAGGTGAGGAAAGATTCTCCCCGCTTATTACGAAAAGAGACCCTGTGACCGAGAACGTCAATACCCCCCATATCGCCCCTCACGGCGCTGAAATTGCTGAAACCATTCTGCTCCCCGGCGACCCCCTGCGCGCCAAGTTCATTGCCGACACCTACCTGCAGAACGTCGTACAGTTCAACACCGTCCGCAACATGTTCGGTTTCACCGGCGACTACAAGGGCTCACGTATCAGCGTCATGGGCACCGGCATGGGTATCCCCTCAGCCAGCCTCTACGCCCACGAACTCATTCACAGCTTCGGGGTCAAGAACCTGATTCGCATCGGCACCTGTGGTGGCCTATCCACCAACCTGGACCTCTTTGACATCGTGGTCGCTTCGGCAGCTTCCACCGACTCCAACTTCCTGCACCACTACAAGCTACCCGGCACCTACGCCCCCACCGCGTCATGGCCCCTGCTCTCAGCCGTAGCTAAGGAAGCTGAAACCCAGAACCTGACCCTGAACGTGGGCAACGTGCTCTCCTCGGATGTCTTCTACCGCGCAGATCCCAGCGACGCCCAAAAGTGGGCCGACATGGGCGTACTGGCTGTTGAGATGGAAACCGCAGGTATCTACTCGGTCGCCGCCGCTGCCGGGGTGCAGGCCCTCTCGGTTTTCACTGTCTCTGACCACCTCTTCAAGGGTGTAGAGACAACCGCTGATGAACGCCAGACCGCCTTCACCGGCATGATGGAACTGGTCCTGCCGGTGGCCGCCAGCCTCTAAAGATCTCTGCTGATAGGTGCGCCCCGCCCCCCTGCCAAGAAGCAGGAGGGCGGGGCGCTGCGTCTTTCACAGGGCTTCAGCTCTCCTGGGTGCAAAGACAGGCAGCCCCTAACAGGTATCTCTGGCTATTTTGAGCCAGAGAACTAGCTGGCTTCACGCGTCTAGAGAAACCCGCCCACGGGCACAGCTTCTAGCCCTAAAATGGTAGGCAGTATGTCTACTTCATCGCCCTCACCCCGCACCCCCGCCCAGCCGCTCTCAGCCATTGCCGCCGCTATGCACGCCGCAAAGACGCGCACCGCACAGCCAGAAGCCACCGGCAATCAGCACACCCGCGGGTCAGAACAGCCTGGCCAGCCCGCACAGGGTAGGAGCCGCAACCAAGGCCGCACCCGCCGCCCGCAAGCTACCGGACAGCGTAAGAAGTCACCCAGAATCAAGACCACCGAACCACAGCAAGAGGGCAATCAGAAACAGAACCCCAGAAGCTCACGCTCTGGCAACCGGGATAGAGCTCAAGGCACCCGCCGCCCCTATACCCCACTCATTCCTGACACCATCAGCTACCCGGAAGCTCTACCCGTCTCTGCCCGCAGGGACGACATCATGGCCGCTATCCGCGAGAACCAGGTCACTATCGTGGCCGGTGAAACCGGCTCCGGTAAGACCACCCAGCTACCCAAAATGCTTCTAGAGCTTGGGCTAGCCCAAAAGGGCATGATTGGTCATACCCAGCCCCGCCGTCTTGCCGCCCGTTCGGTTGCTGAACGTATTGCCCAAGAGCTGGATCAAAAAATCGGGCAGACCGTGGGCTACCAGGTGCGCTTCACCTCCGAGGTCGGTGAGAGCTCAGCCATTAAACTCATGACCGACGGTATTCTGCTGGCTGAGATTCAGAACGACCCGCTCCTGAAAAACTACTCGGCAATCATCATTGACGAGGCGCACGAACGCAGTCTCAATATCGACTTCATTCTGGGCTACCTCAAACGGATTATGTCCCAACGCCCAGACCTCAAAATTGTTATTACCTCAGCGACCATTGACCCCGAGCGTTTTGCCCGCCACTTCTCCCCCAGCTTTGTGCCCGGTGTGGGAATCATCGATGATTCGCCAACCGATAAGGAAGGGGAAATCGCCGAGGCCGCCCTACCCGATGATGCCCCGCCCATTATCGAAGTCTCTGGCCGTACTTTCCCGGTGGAGATTCGTTACCGCCCGCTGAGTGAACCCCGCACCGGTGACGGCGGCGAGGATGCCGACGATGCAGGCGACGGCCTGGAGGACGAGGACCGCGACCCTCTGGACGGCGTACTCGATGCTATCCGTGAACTTTCGGAGGAAGCACCCGGAGATATCCTGATTTTCTTCTCGGGAGAGCGAGAGATTAGGGACGCGGCAGAGGCCATTACCGAGATGGTTCGTACCACCCGCCGTCTGGCTGACTACGAAGTTCTGCCTCTCTTTGCCCGTCTTTCGATGGCTGAACAGCACCGGGTCTTCAAACCCGGTGGTAGGCCCCGCATTGTGCTGGCAACCAACGTCGCTGAAACCTCTCTGACGGTGCCGGGTATCAAGTATGTGATTGATACGGGGACAGCCCGTATTTCCCGTTATTCATCCCGGACCAAGGTTCAGCGCCTACCCATTGAGCGCATTTCTCAGGCCAGCGCCAACCAGCGGTCAGGTCGCTGTGGCCGTGTGTCGGACGGTATCGCTATCCGCCTCTATTCGGAGGAGGATTTTGCCTCACGCGCTGAATTCACTGACCCCGAGATTCTCCGTACTAATCTAGCCGCTGTTATCCTACAGATGACCGCCATCGGTGTGGTGCGTTCCCCGTCCGATATTGAGAAGTTCCCCTTTGTTCAGCCCCCGGAGACCCGGGCTATTAACGACGGTCTGAACCTGCTGCGGGAGCTAGGGGCGCTGAGCGCAGCCAAGCACCAGCCGCGTCAGCTCCGCAAGCCCACCAGCCCGCTCACAGCAGCAGGCCGTGCAATGGCGGCGCTACCGGTAGACCCGCGTCTGGCCCGCATGATTGTGGAGGGCGCCAAGCGCGGTGTTGCCAAGGAAATTATGGTTCTGGCGGCGGCGCTGACCATTCAGGACCCCCGCGAACGCCCGGCTGAGCACCGGGGCGAGGCCGATGCCTTGCACGCCCGTTTCAAGGACGATAAGTCTGACTTCACCAGCTTCTTGCTCCTGTGGCAGTTCATCCATGAGAAGCAGTCCGAACTGTCTTCAAGCCAGTTCAGGAAGATGTGCCACCGGGAGTACCTGAATTTCTTGCGGATTCGTGAGTGGCAGGATCTGTTTACTCAGCTCCGCGAGATTGGCCGGTCTGCCGGTATCACGGTTGAGGGTGGGCGCCATATTGACCCTGCGGCCCACGAGACTGAGGTGCACAAGTCGCTCTTGACCGGTCTGCTCTCCCACATTGGTATGCAGGACGAAACTAACCGGCACGAGTACCGTGGTGCACGAGGTAGCCGGTTCGCTATTTTTCCTGGCTCTGCTCTCTTTAAGAAGAACCCCGTTTGGCTGGTGTCTGCTGAACTGGTAGAAACCTCACGCCTATGGGCGCGGGTGAACGCTCAGATTGAGCCGGAGTGGGTGGAAGAGCTGGGTGGTCCCCTGCTCAAACGCCAGTATTCTGACCCTCACTGGTCTTCGCGCCAGGGGTCCGTGCTGGCCCATGAGAAGGTAACTTTGCTGGGTCTGCCGGTTATTGCTGATCGCCGGGTGCAGTACTGGCGGGTTGATCCGGAGGCAGCTCGTGAAATTTTTATCCGTTCTGCCCTGGTGGAAGGTGACTGGTCTACCCGGCACCGCTTCTTTGCGCGCAACCAGAAGGCCCTGGCTGAGGTTGAAGAGCTGGAAGCCCGCCTGCGCAGGCGTGATTTGCGGGTTGATGACCAGGTTCTCTTTGACTTCTACGATGCCCGTATTCCTGACCATGTTGTCTCCGAACGGCACTTTGACCGTTGGTGGTCCCAGGAGCGCAAGGTCAATGAGCACCTGCTGGATTTCAGCCCAGAGAACCTGATTGATGAGCAGGCAGGTGACTATGATGAGTCGCTCTTCCCCCGCACCTGGGTTGCCCGCACCTCTGGTGGGGAGCTTGATCTGGACTTACGCTATGAGTATGCCCCCACCGTGTCTATTGGCGGGGTACGTTCTTCTGCCGCCCAGACGGACGGTATTGCGGTTCAGGTTCCGGTGCTTCTCTTGGGGCAGCTAGATCCAGCTCCTTTTGAGTGGCTGATTCCTGGCCTGCGCCAGGAGCTGGTAACCGCCCTGATTAAGTCCCTACCCAAGCAGATTCGTAAGAATTTTGTGCCTGCCCCCGATGTCGCCCGCCAGGCGGTAGAGAAGCTGACGGCTGATTTTTCGCCGGCTGAGGATTCGCTGACCGATTCGCTGGCCCTGGTTCTGCGCCGTCTGCGCGGACATGTGGTGGACCCGGCTGAGTTTAGCTGGGAGTCTGTTCCGGAGCACCTGCGTTTTTCCTTCCAGGTGCGCGATTACCACAACAAGATTCTGGGGGAGAGCAAGGATCTTGCCAGCCTGCAGGCCAGTCTGCACGCCGAGATCCGTTGGGCTCTGGCGGCTTCTTTGGGAGCTTCCCCGGAGGCCATGAATCGGATGCAGGCTATGGCTCAGGGTGCTGTAGCTTCGGGCTCTAAGGCCTCGGGCAGGAGCGGTGACTCCTGCCCGGGCCAGCCATCCCAGCTTGGTAAGGGCCCAGTTCAGGGCGCCGCACCCGCTGGCGAGCAGGCCGCTACCGCTCCAGCTGCCGGTGCTGTACGTGAGGTATCGGGCCTGACGGACTGGCCTGCCCAGGATTTGCCCCGTAAGGTAGAGCGCGTCATCGCCACCCAAAAGGTTGCTGGCTATCCGGCTCTGGTCGATGAGGGTTCCTCTGTTGCTGTGCGTATTTTCCCCACCGAGGCCGAGGCCGTCCGTGCCCAGCGTTCCGGTGTGATCCGCCTGCTCAAACTCAATACTCCCTCCCCTGAGCGGTATGTATCTGAGCACCTGAATAATAGGGAGAAGATGGTCTTTACACAGAACCCGCACGGCTCTGTTGATTCACTCATTAGCGACTGCACCGTAGCGGCCATTGACCAACTCACCCCGGCGACCCCACCCTTCACCCGGGCCGACTACACCGAGCTTTTTAACAGTGTGCGCGCTGATTTGATTGATACGGTTTTTACCATCACCAAGCTGGTGGCCGATATTCTTACCCAGGCAACCGCTGTTCAGAAGCTCATGAAAAAGAGCACCTCGCTGGCGGTTATTCACGCTATAGGCGATATGAAAGCCCAGTTGGAGAACCTGATTTACCCGGGTTTTGTGGCCGCTACCGGCGCGGCTCAACTGCACCACCTACCGCGCTACCTCAAAGCCATGATTAAGCGTATGGAGAAGCTGGGGCCAAACATCAACCGGGATAATCAGCTCATGTTGGCTGTTCAGGAGCTAGAGGATTCCTACGATAAGGCTCTTGAGTCTCTGCCTGCGGGGGTTTCCCCCAGCCCCGAGTTGGAGGCTGTGAGCTGGATGATTGAGGAACTGCGGGTCAGCTTCTTTGCTCAGGAGTTGGGGACCGCCTACACGGTCAGTGAGAAGCGCGTCGGTAAGGCCCTGCGCCAGGCAGTTGAGACCATGAGGGGTTCTGCAGGCTAGGCGGATGATGACGAAGCAGTCGGAGAAGCAAAATAACGGTCCTCAAAATCCCCCAAGTACACCGGACTACCACTGGCGAACTCACGCGCACACATAGAATCCATCTGCAAAGATTTCATAGCTCTATCCCCAGAAATCATTACCTCATAGATCAGCC
>NZ_JBLXXT010000011.1:0-46492 GCF_048513575.1 Rothia sp. CCM 9417
TCACTTCAATCCTCTTTATTTTCAAGGCAAAGCACCGACACAAACCCAAAAAGTCACCACAAACTCACCACTTTGAAATCTAAGGGTTTCCTACGCCCACATGATGCCTAACCTGCCATCGGCAATATAAAGTCAAGAGAGGAATAGGAAGCACACTGCCACACGCAATAAAGAAAGACCTACATGACAACCTTTGAGCAAGCAGCAGAGACAGTCCTACGACAAGCTCTAGAAATGCGGGCCACCAAAGGTGAGCCCGAAGCAATAGACCTACCCATTTACGAGAGCGAAGCCTCGCTACGTAGAGCCGGAGTCTTAGAGCTAAGTTTGGAAGAGCACACCCAGCGGGTTCAGCACATCGCCAAACGCTTGGAAGAACACGGGTTCAGGGTAAACGTTTTCACATCACCCACCGAACTATAAAAAGGCCCCTGCCGCAAAGTATAGAAGCTGGCGGCAGGGGCTACCCCCAGAGACCTGGGGAGCAATCACGCCAAAGGAAGGCGCATCGAATACTTTACCAAACGGAACAGTCGTGCATAATGATGCCGTGAGAACATTCTCAAAACCGAGGTGGATTATATAATCTTCACGTTTTCACCTTGTACTTGCATCGCCTGTTACATTCAGGTCTAGTATTTACTGAGGCAAGGAGATAGAAGCCCGAGCCTCACGCCCGAAACCATCCGGACAAGGGTAAGCAATCAAACAAAGGATAGAATCTATGCCCCGCAGAAAAAACCGGGGGGTCTGGCCTGTAGACCTCCCCAAAATACGCACCCACACCATTACCTCCATCCGGGACGCAGCCAGAACCGACCCAGAATACGCCACCGAGCACAAGCACAACGCCAAGCTCATGGAAGAAGCCGAGCTCTGGTGGGTAGCAAAACCAATGGCAATCCTCGCCAGCCACGCCAAAGAAGACCTCCCGTCAGGTCAAACCCTGTCCGATAACCGCCCCTCACTGGCTGGAATCATCATCTACGAGGGCGGCACCGGTATCACCACAGAATGGCTCGATGCCCCAGAAGAGCACCAAAAAACTAGCGCCTTCGGGCAGGTCATCTACCCGCAGGTTGAAGTCAAAGGGCTAGTGTGGCTGCCGGGGCATATCCTAGCCCTGGCCGACACACCCCTGGTCAAGCGCACCGGGGTGCACGATAAGGTCTTTGTAATAGCCCTGAGCCGCAGCGCTCAGAATCATCTAGAGAAGCTACTGATCACCACCTGGCTCCTGGCTGAGCAACCGCATCTGGGTGTCTCTAGGCGTGAGCCGGTCGCCTCCTACGGGCAAGCCAGCAGGCCACAGCACCAGCCAGAAATTAGGGTTATCAAGCTACGCGAAACCCCCACCCACCCAGAGCCCTGGGAGACCGAGTCCGTCAAGGAGGGCAAGAAATGGGCCATGAAGCACCGCACCGTCGTTTCGGGTCATTGGAGGAATCAGCCCTACGGGCCGGGTCGGGGTTCGGTCAAGCCGATTTACATCGAGCCCTATCTCAAAGGGCCATCCGGCGCGCCCATCATCGTCAGGCCCACGGTCAAAGTGTGGAGTCGGTAGATGACCTGCTACGCGAGTACCTGGCTGCCTATAAGAACCCGCGCACTCTTGCCAATAAGCGCCGTTTCCTTGATGGGTTCCTGGGCAAGCTGGCCTCAGCACGCCTACCCTTAGCGGAGGTCACTGCTTCCTTTGTGGAGCAGCATATTCGTGATGAAGCCCGCGGTAAAGGCTGGGGTGAAGGTACTGTTCGTTCAGCTCAGATAGAGCTGCGGCTCTTCCTCCAGCGCGCTCACGTCATGGGTTTTATCCCCGATGATTTCACCAATCAGCTCAGGATAGCGCCCTACCCGCCGCGCACGGTGCAGTATTTTTACTCTATCGAAGAGTCCCAGCGCATCCTGGCTGAGGCCGCCAAAGCCAGCCCCTCAGCTAACCGGGCGGTACACCTAGCCCTGCTCAGCGGGCTACGGCGCGGCGATATTATGCGCGCCCACACCAGCCACCTGCGCCAAGATGGGGAACATACTCTGCTACATCTGCCCCTGCGTAAAGGCGGGGCGGCCTCCACTATCTCCTTACCGGAGGCTACCGTAAAGACCCTCCCTACATCCGGGCCGTTCATTGAGTTCTCACAGGATAAGCTCTACAAAGAAATCAGGAAGATAGGCGAAAGAGCCGGGCTGAGCGTGCCCCTGCGCCCTCATTCTATGCGGGCCAGTTTTATAACCCACGCCCTGGATGCGGGAGTGTCTGAGCGTGATGTGATGCTAGCTGCCGGGCATACCCGGCTGAGCACCACCGCCTATTACGATCAGGGGTATAAGGCCGCCAGGGTGGGTGTGAGTGAAGCGGTAGCGGGCCGTATCCGGGCATAAAAAGAAAGGCCCCCCACCCACCATCACGGCAGGCAGAGGGCCAATCCAACTCACTCCTCAATCAGAGTAAGAAGCTCACGGGCATTTTGCAGATAGCGCTCTCGCCAATACGGGGCCAAATCAACCCAAACGCGCTGCTTGGGGAGGTTGCGGTTGCCATCATTGGCGTAGAGGAACTGAGCTACAATCAGGGCTTTATCCATGCCACCAGACTACTAGGTCAAAGGGGTCTTCAGTAGAGCCAGTAGCCCCTGGGAGCCGCCTAAGAATACCCAGACAGCGGTCGCGATGGTCAGCCAGATTGGGTGGGTGAAACCCCCAGCGCTGTAGCCGACTTGGATAGCGCCGAGAATGACCGAACCCAGAGCATAGAGGGCGTAGACCCAGCGGCGGGCTCGGGCTGAAACCAGCTCGGCCACCGCTTCCTTAGCCTCAGCAACAGGCCCCGGCTCTTCCCCTTCATGGGGAACCTCGATCAGCTCTTCACGGAAACCTGGGATAGACATTTTAGCGCTCACCAGCCTTCCACAGAGTCAGCACAGTACCCGGAGTCAGGCACTTACCGGGGTTGCGTTCCTTGACCGCCTCCACACTGTAACCGTAGTAGGTTGCAATCTTCTCCCAAGAATCACCAGGCTCAACGGTCCATACCAGCGGGCCGGGGATAAAGATGCGCTGACCCACAGCCAAGCGGTTCGGGTCCTTGATACCGTTGTAATCAGCCAGCTTCTTGACATCCTCAGCCGAGGAGCTACCGAAGTAATAGCGTGCAACCTTGGCCAGGGTATCACCAGGGGTGACCACCCAGTGCGGGGCCGACGCATTATCGCCCACAGCGGTCTGGAAACCAGGTGCAGGGGCAGCGTTCTGCGCAGCAGGAGCCACATGCGTGGTTCCACCATAGAGCAAATCATTGATGGCCAGGCGCAGGGCATCCATGTCGATATAGGATGGGTCGATTTTGCCCTGGTCGGAGTATTCCTTATGACCAATCTGGATGAAGTCCTTGCCCTTGCCGTAGCCGCGCTCTAGGGCGGCGCCCAGGTGGGGCATGACGCGGCGCTGAGCCTCAGTCCAATCGTCACGCACACCCGATGATTCCATCTCGATACCGATGAAATATGAGTTGCCGACGTTGCGGTAGAGTCCGGAGGCACTACCAGTACCAGCATGATTACACAGGCCAGCGGCAACGACATAAACTGATCCATCGCGGGCCAGACCCAGCTGGCACAGAGGGCCGGGCAAGAAAGAATGCCCGTTGATGAGGATGTTCAGGGTGGGGGCGTTTGAGCGGGCGTATGCTGCTTCTGCGGTGGCTGTGTGATGCCAGAGAACGCCCTCGACGCCTTCCATGCCCTGCCCGGCGTAGCCTCGTAGCTTCCAGCCGGCAGTTTCGATGACGGTGAGCTTTGAGCCGTCAGGCGCGGTATAGGCACGTAGCTTATCTGCTAGATCAGTGATAAACATTTGTGTCTCCTTAAATAGGTAAGCCCCGTGCGCTTATTGCGCCGGGGCGTTGTTTTTGGGTAAGAAAAAGGCCCGCGCCTAAGAGGGCGGGCCAGACGGTGGCTGGATAATAATCAGGCCAGTTGGCGGGTCAGGCGGCGGCGGGGGCGCGCCAGACTCGATATGCTTCACCAGCGACTGATTCCACACATGATGCAGCTTGGTTTGGGCGTGGGCTTCATCGGCAGCTTGCTGGGCTGAACGCGCCTCATCGTGGGTACGGTCAAGCTCAGCCTGCATCTTATCTGCCCGCGCGTCCTGCTGGTCTACACGCTTAGCCAGCGAGTCAATCACCTTGGCTTGGGCTTCAATCTCAGAGGATTTCGCAACATGCTTAGGTACAACGCGCGCCCCGATCCAGGTGCCAAGGAGCGTTGATAGCGCGCTGGCACCGCCGATAATGGCCGGGACCATCTCAGGAGAGAACAACAATTTTTTCACCTCCTTTCCATGTAATAGCAGGACAAGGACCCGTCCTTGTGGCCTACCCATAGGGTCTTACCGGCAGGGGCACATGTGAAAGCAGTAGGGATATGAGAGACAGGAGCTGGCGCGTCCCAGAACAAAACCCCTTCCGGAGTATATATACGCCAATTCAAAGGCCCAATAAATAGTTGATAGCCGGTCGAGGGGCAATACAGGGCCCCGTTCGATGGGGCCCAGCCGGTTTCATCTGGTGTCAGATCGTTACCGTCAAAGATATACGCTCGCCCAGTGCCGGGGTTGTACACCCGGACGCTTTTTTCGGTGTGAGGGTAGAAACGGTAAAACCTGTGGTAGTCCCCCTGCTCTTGCTCCGAAGCTACTATCTTCCCCGCCGTGGTGTTACCACCAGGTGTGAAGATAGCCGCGTAACCAGGGTAAATAGACCCGCAGAAAAAAAGTTCTCCATCCAGCTCTACAGCGTCAAACGCGTGGATAGCCTGCTTAAAATCTCCGGATTCTTCCCATGAACCGTCTGGTTTTTGGCGCGCAAAGATACGCCATTTCCTCCCGGCTGGCGTGTCCTCGTGGGTGTTAGCTGTCGGGTCAGTGTAGGGTACCACCAGCCCCCCTGAGGTGTCCTTAATGATAGAGATATTTTCTGTGCGTAAAGGCTCAGACTGGCTGCGCACCTCCCCGGTTTTTGAGTCCACCTCCAAAATCGGCACCTTACCCCCATTAAGACTCCAATCACCGAAACCCACCAGCAGGTTACCGTCAGGCTTTAAATGGAGGCAAGTAACATCGGTGCTATAACGGTTGCGCCGATAAGAGACGATAGGGGCCAGGGGCGGGGTGGCGCGCACCAGAGCTAGCTTTTCATCTACGGCCCCAAAGGCCAGTAGCACTAAGGGCGGCTGGGCTATTCTCATGGCTCCTCCACGCGGGTGAGGGGTACCTCGTAAATTTCTCCGGCGTGAGGGTGAGCTATGGGCATGCCTTCATCTTGGAATGCCCGGTAAGAGCCGTCAGCATAAGGGCGTATGCGTACCCGCAGTCGGGGGGCTCCTTCATCTAGCCCCACCACCTCATAGGCTTCACCCAGCATTAGGGTAGCTCCGCTATCATCTCCCTGCAAAATAGCCGTATGCCCGTTAGGGGGAAAGAAGAACGGCGCATCCTCAGGAGAAGGGGCAGAACCAAACATCAGGTTTTGGCCCATCCAGGCGAAAAACTGATTAGCTACTTTACGGTTGCTCAGTATCTTAGCTATCACAGAATGCTGATCGACCAGATAATCCACCCAGTAGCGAGCGTTCTCTACTTGCTGTGGCTTCGAGCCTTCGCGGTCTGAGTCTATTTGACCTAAGTCCATATCCTCAGCCCGCTCATTCATGTACTCGGTAAAGTTCTTGACCCAACCCGAAGCATTTACCATAGCTTGCGGTAGCTCTTCGGCGCTCATGTTTTGAGCGCCAGCATTTCTCTTCCAGGCCTCTAGCTCAGCGGTAAAATTGGCAGTCCCGCTACCGCCGGTTGCCTGAGGTGCGACCTCCCAACTATCTCTACCATGCACCACCGATGCCCACAAGGTGCGGGAGCTTCCTGTATCGGCTAGCGGTTCTAGCCCCGGGATACGGGCGTACTGGGCACCTCGGATGATGGCCAGGATAAAGGACTGGCCTGGGGTTCCCGAAGCAGGGAAGCTGATAGTGGCCTCACCATCGAGTGAAAGGATATGCAGGGTCTTGCCCTCTTCCAGCAGGATAGGCCCGTGAGGCGGATAGGCATCAGCTACTGATGGGGCCAGCGGGGCCACGGCCTGTCCCACAGCTTCTTCCACTACCGGGGGAAGCGCAGCCTCTACCACCGGGCGGATTTCCTCACCGCTGGGCGTATCGCCCTTCTCCCCCTTCTCTCCCTTTTCACCAGGCGCCCCAGCAGGCCCACGGGTCATGAACTCCCCGGTCACCGGGTCAGGAACCGGGGCGACCTGCGCCAGGTTCACAGGGGAACCTGCGGTCAGCTCAAAAGCGAAAGACTCCCAGCTAACAGCCTGCCCCGCGTGCCGAAGCTGAGGGCAAGCCCGCCAGCCCCAGGAGTCCGGCTCAACGCCCTCACCTGGTACCAGCAAGCTAACCTCCACCCGGCCGTCATCATCTAGCACACCTACAACCGGGGCTGGGAGCGTCACCGCCTGGCTATCACGGGCAAAAAGAAAGGCCGGGGCAAAAACCACCGACCCGCTCAACGGACTACCGTCTGGGGCAAGAAAGCGCCCCGACACACGCTCATAAACAGCCATCAGCAAACCCCTAAACCCTAATCGACATCACACTAGGCACCCTACGCCGCCGCGCAGAATCAGCAGAAGGATGATAAACCCTGCCCCTGACCATAGCCTGGGCCGACCCACCACCATCAATATTCGCGCACTCATGAAAGCCAAGCATCTTACAAACAACCGCCAACTCATTCAAAGTCAGCCCTTCACCGCGCCCCGTAGACCCATACACCGAAAGGAGCATAGGCTCACCAGAAGCGCTCACCCCAACAACATTTCGAGCCGAACGCTTACCCTGAAAATCCGGGAAGCGGCCAGAGCCGTCTAGGTCCTGCGGCTCCCCCGCGCGCACCGGGCACCCCACAAAACCAAATGTCCACTTGACCCCTTCCTCAACCATCTGCTCGGCGGTATCCCCATCAAAGGCCGAGTAAGTTTTAGCTGTAAAATCCTCAAATACCCCGAGACATTCCACACCACGGCCACCATGAGAAGAACCCACCGCGTTGAAGTCAGAGAGAATTTCTCCATCCCAAATCTGGATGCCCTGCAACCGGGAAGAAGTAAAACCCGAGCAATTAGATACGAGCTCACCCTCCCCAGCGAAAGTGTCAATAAAGCGCTTGCCCTGGCTAAAAGTTAAAGCAGGCTCACCCTCTGCATGAACCTGCTTCCACTGCTTTACCTTCCCCATGACCGTTGCTAGCTCATACCGGCACGGCGGATATATGAGCTCCCCAGAGCGCACAATAATCTGCCCAAAATTCATTTATCATCATCCAATCTTTTTAGACTGCGTAGAAGTGCACATCGGTGGCCGGGGTGTCGATAGATACCGTGAGCGCCAAATTATCAAGGGGTATTGTGCGCGGGTGAAAAATCCGCAAATAGCCCCATTCAGGGATTGTGTGCGTCTTGGTGGAATCCCCAATCTGGCTTGTGACCACCGCCCCCGGCTCCCCTTCCACAAAAGCAGTCAGAACACGGGTTGAGCCCAGGAGTCCGGCCCGGTACCGGGCGAAGTCCACGCTCTCGCTAAAAGGCCCAATGGAGGCATGGGCTACCAGCGCATCAGAGCGCGCATCTGAGCGGGCATCGGCTACCGCAAGCCCAGAAACGGTCAGCACCTCAAGAGCCTCATGCGCCCGCTGCTCAACCAGGTAATCCAGGACCTGCTCGAAATCAGCTAGAGACATTTTCCCCTCTTCATCAAAAGGTTTTGAATGCCACATGAAGACCATGCCTACTGCCGAATCGCGGGCCTGGTCAATGCGCTCCTTCGCCCGCTCGAAAGTGTAGGTGTCCATGCTGTAATGGTTCAGGCCGTCTTTGATCTGCCCATCAAGCTGCCACCAATAAGCATCCTGGAAATAACCCGAGACCAGGGCATGGTTCTCTACTACTTGCTGGCCAGCGAAAGTTTCCGCGTAGTTGCTGATGCTGTTTGACGGCATGTACCCCGCGTACTGGACGGCTCCACCAGGTGGGGCGAAGCAGTCAATAGGGATGCGAGGCATCCGCTGACGCAAATCATCTAAAGGAGTAATGAGCTCACGGAAAACATCGCCCATCGTGGTCGCGTTATCGTGCGTCCGCCCGTGGTTCCACACTTCCCCGCCAGCTCTGAGACAGTAATCCTGCATGAGGGGAAACTCTGCCCCATCAATGGCCTCATCATGAATGCTGTCAGAGGTGGTCACGCGGGTAAAAGGAAGCCCCCGCTCTTCAAGCAGGGGCAGAACTTTCTCACGGAAATCCACAGGGTAATCATCAAAACGCAGGGCAATAGCCCCACGCCCAGAGGTACCTATGACCCGGCCCTTACGCGCAAGAAGCTGCTGTTGCAGAAGCTCACGGCGCGCTACCCCGGCCCCCTCCTGGACCCAGTCTGACCACTCTCCACCAATCTGACGGCGACTGAAGGTCGTCCCCTTGAGCGACTCATAGGTTTGCACCTCAGCCCCAGTTGCGACCGGGGCAGATTTGAGTGCCCCCGGGTAGTTATCGGGCAGGCCCGCGCCTTCAGCATTGGTTGCGTTGGTGGCAGAGAAAGAACCTGAAAGCGCATCATCGGCTGTATAGGAATCATCCAGGCGGCGGTTCTTGACGTAGGAGGCCTCGATAACCGCTTTATCGAGGGCGTTCTCTATGCTCTGCGCCTGCCGGGTATCCTGCGTATTCCCTAGAGCCAGCTGGCCTGGGTCATCAGAATAGATTCCCCATTTGGGAGTTAGAGCCATCTTCTAGCCTCCATAATCTTCATCAGAATTGCCGAAGAGTGACCAGGTCACCCCACGGTCTGTAATACTTTTCTCAGCCTGAGCCCAGGTGACCCCGGCAAGCGCAGCCGCAGCTTCAAGCTCACGCCAGGTCTTGACGCTGGCCTCAACCCTAATAACTCTCAAAGAAAGAGTGCTCTGGCCCGCATCTGGCTCATGCTCAAACCCAGTCACCGTGCAGGTAAGCACCGCACCAAAAAGGAAATCCGAACCATCCGGGGCGTAGCCACTAATTTTCACTGCCTGCCCCAGCTTGATAGTAGGCTCATAGGCCACGGTCACAGAACGCAGAATCGGTGGCGGGTCAGCAAGGAAGCGCATCAGGTAGGCTGCGATTTCCTGTGCTCTATCCTCGCGGTCCACCCACTTACGGGCATCAACTTCCACGACCGGGGCGTAAGGCCTGCCACCTTCCAAGGAAAGCGTATTGTCCTGGCGTTCTACCAGGCCCCGGCCACGCAGGATAGGGGTATCAGCGCCCCGCAATGACCGCCAAATCTCAGGGGACTCATAGACAGAGCGTGAAGCGTCCTCAGTGAACTCCTCAGAAATTTTGACCACCCACGGGGTGACCATCCGCGCCTTGAACTTATACCCGGATGCCCAGAGCGTGGGGTCATCATGGGAGGCCCCGTTTTTTGCTGCGCCCCACCATGACCCGTTTCTTGAGTTGAAGCCAGCAATGGATGAGGCAATGCGGTTGAACGTGAAATCCGGCTCAATCCACTCAACGTTATCTTCTGGCTTGGCGAAATCCTCTGTGGTTGTACCAGCGGTAGCGGTGCCCCCCTTAGCCCAGAGCGTTATCGAATGCCGGTTTGAGGCAGAGCGTGAAGGCTCTGAGTAGGTGATACTCACCCCCGACCCGGCGTTCTGCAAATCTGAGCTGATCTGGTAGGTGCCAATATCAGCCGATTCTATAGTGTGGGCGGGGCGCGCTTCAGTGAGGCTGTTGGCGTCCTCAAAGTTCGCTACCCCATCCCCATCCACCCACCAAGAGGCAAGGGTGGCTGAGCAGATTTCATCAAGCACCTTACGGGCTGGCTCATCTCTCACCGAGGGCAGGCACACCCGCATGTAAGAGGTGAAAAGACCACCCTTGATACGGGCCGTCGAAGTGAAGCCCTGAACCCGTGCAGAGGTCCCATAGGCTAGTGAATCTACCTGCACCCCTGCGATACCGGCGAACTCGTGAGCGATAACTCTCACCCCGCTAAAGGCGGTGTCAAGGTAGGTGCTGGCTGACATGCTATTCTGCCCTGCGTAGAGGGTTGCCTGCCCGTTGTGTACGACCAGGGTTACCATCATTGAGTCCGCCCAGGCATCAGCAGGGACGGTGAGCACATGCTCCCGCTCAGTACCCTGCACCAAGGTAATAGAGCGGTCAGCGTTTACGGTCAAAAAGAGCCGCTTAGGCCAGGCCATGACCATAAACTCAGCAAGCGCATGATGATTCAAGTGCACCATAAAAGAAAGCCGGAAACCATCGGACATATCCGTGCCACGGTTTGGGATAACATAAACCACCCCGTGGTGCATCCACAAAATACCAGCCCCACCATAGATACGAGGAAAGGCCACCGGGGAATCCGGTAGCCCGTGGCATTGAACGGTCTCCCCATATTTTTTCCAGGTGTTGGTCCACACGCACCCCTGCATCGAAAGGTCAATGACCGTTGAAGCGTGCACCGGCGGTGTCAAATGATACCTGGCTGCCCTAAAAGCCTCAGCGACAGTCCATAGCGGAGTTGGCGCCGGGTAGCGCGTCCGGGAGGTTTCATCGCCCCACTGATTCTCCAACCTGGTGGCTGGGGAGGTCTGCAAGACCGGGGGTAGGCGCAGAACCGCTGAGAAGGTATCAGTAGGCATCATGAAATCAATGCGCGCCCGCTCAGGGTCAAAACTGATAGCATCCACCACCGGGCGGTGCGCAGCAACCTCTTCACCATCGACATAAACCCGGATAACAATCCGGTCCCCTGGCTGAGGGTAAGCATCAGACCAGGGGTTAGCGCCTCCCTGGTAGACATCATAATCTCTGACGATCTCACAGGACCCACGCCAGGTGCTGTTGCCAGAGGTAGCGGCCACAACATCGGGCAGGCCTGCGGAGAACTCTTGGCCCCAAGTGAGGTTGTTGACCCTGAAAGACCGGTTCTTCCACGCCACTGTCTCATGGGTGCGGTGGGTCGTCATGGGCTGACCTCCTTGAGCGTGAAGCTGATATTGAGCCGGGAGTGAGCGTAGGCCAGGCTACTGTGGGAGATCGCTACATCATGCAGGCTCACCCACCCGCACCCGCTGGGTCCAGGGGGTAGCTTTTTACGGTCGTGCCCAATCCTGACTGCTGGGGATGCGAAAAGCTGGCACCCTAGCCCAATCATGAGCACCTCTACAGCCTCCTGGGGGGCTACCGCCTCAACCTCAACTAGCGAGAGCTCACTAGAGGCTGAGACGGTCGGGCCGTCGATCAGCTCGCCCTGCTTATCTTTCCACCAGATGCGTAGGCGACCGCCTGCGATAAAGGCGGTCGCGGTGACCTCCATTCCGGGTTGGATAGGGGCCGAAGCGGAGGTGTTATTGCCCCACTGGTTAGGGCCGTAGGTTTCCACAGGGAACCCCTCAACGACCTGGACCCCAAGCGGTAGCCCGTACTGGGGGCGGTCAGTCGGCAGGATGTTGGTATGCCGACCAAGCGGTGAAACCCAGTAGTATTTCTGCGGCTCCATGAGCGATAGGCGTTTGATTGCTTGGGCTTGTGCCCAGGTGCCTGTGCCTGATATTTCCCAGGTGGCGGGTGTGTGCCCCCGGAAGAACACAGTTCTTTTTCCTAGCGCTGAGGTGAACCCGGTGGTGTTGGGGGTTGTGGTATCGGTGATTTGGCCGGAGTCGATGACTGGCACCCAGGCCCCGGATTCAGAGACGAGTAAGCCAGGGCAGCCAATGAATTTTCCAGATAGCATTTTATGCCCTCTTTCTCGGTGGGTATACAGCGAACTTGCCGGAGCCAGGTTCCAGCGGCTCTTGCACGTAACCAACCAAAGGGACAGACAACAGATACCCATCAGGGTTATCCAGCAAAGCCTCCCCTGGCTGCACTTTTACGCGAGTAAAATAGATACCCATAATCTTCTCTTGTCGCGCAAAACAAACTAGAACCGACCGGTAGACAGGTGATACAACCCCAGCGGACCGATAGGCGCCAATGGCAGAATCCCATTGCCCTGCACCAAACGTTCGGGCGAAAACTGTCCGGGACATAGAAATCTGGGCGATATTCAGGGTTATGTAATTATGTTGGACACAAAAAGAGTCAAGGTTATCCCATAAATCCCCGTCCGTCTCCCCTGTGCTAACCCGCATACTGACTTTTGACTGAGACGATGTGAAAGATAACGACTCCCAGCCAGGAGGGTAAGTGCTTGCATCCTCTATAGCTATCCCATCAATAGCAGGGGCAGGGGCGTACTCATCTGTAGAGACAAGTACAAACCCCTTGCTACCTGTAAAGAACTGTCGTAATGAGGAAACCAAACTTACCCCCTACTGTAAGAGCGCTGAGCGCTACTGTGCATCATAAAGAAAGAGCGTTCATCGACTTCTTTCAGACGTGACAGAACTGCTGACAGCTCAGCCAAGATAGGAAGAACCGCTGGGTCAGCTCCGCCCCCGATAGAAGCTCTGCTCACCTCCGCACGCTGAGATGCTGAGTAGTTCAACGAAGCACCTACAGTACCCACTTGGGCAGCCTTCATCATCTTCTGAGTTGCAGACTGCACCTCAGACGAGTTACCGACAATCCCCCGCGCGAAGTCACGAGTCAAAGCCCGACCAGAGTACGTTGTGTACCCGCGCCCTGAGAACGGGCCACGCTTAGCAGGAGAAAACGGGAAGTACTCACGTGCTTTACCCAAAACTCGCCCAACAGCGTCCCCAACGGAACCAGCCATTGACTTAATGCCGTTGATGAAACCATTGATAAGAGCCTTACCAGATTCCCAAAGAGTGCTACCCAGGTCACCAAGAGTCGAAACGATATTTCCAGGCAGCTCAGCAAAGAAACGCAAAACATTATCAATGCCGTTTGAGACCGCCTGCTGGGCGCGATCCATACCATCAGTAAAGAAAGACACGGCGCTGTCCATTGCCCTGGAAATGACGTCACCAATAAACTTCATAGCACCATCAATGATTTGGCTGATAAGGTCAGCTGCACCCTGAATCACGGTGAGAATAAAGTTCCAAGCAGTATCAATAACGGAGCTAATGATTTTCATCGCACCATCGCAGATACTTGCCAAACCAGCCCAGAACTGTTCCCAGTTACCGGTGATTAGGCCAATGAAAACATCAAAGATGCCAACGATAATATCTACAGCACCTTCAATGACTCCCTTAATGCCTTCCCAGACAACGCTGACAACATCAAGAAGAACCTCAAACGCAACCCCCAGAACCGGGCCAAGGAAGTCTATAAGAGGCTGTAACGTCTCAAGGACAGCTGCAACGAATTCGACTACCTTAGTTGCTATCTCAGTGAAAGCGTCAAGCGCTGTGGTGGCAACGTCCCACAGAATCTCGCCCAGGCGTTGCAGAGCCGGGATGACCGCATCCAGGATGGGCTGAGCGAACTCAACCAGCTTGTCAAGTAGACCCTGGACCGCGTTCCTAAAATCTTCCGAAGTGTTCCAGGCATAAACCAGCGCCCCAACGAAAGCTGCCACACCCAGGACTACTAGGCCAACTGCCCCGCTCAGTTCAGCTAGAACGGAGCCGACCACACCCATAATCGCTTCAAGACCACCCAAGGCGGTCACAGCTGTCCCTACTGTTCCGATAAACGTCAAGACGCTCACCACGATAGGAGCCAGCACAGCAACAAGCGCGGTAACAGCGCCCACAACCAGCAAGAGAGTAGAAGCCAATTCAGGGTTAGCCTGCGCCCACTGAGACGCAGCCTCAACCAGCGGCAGAATATTGTCTTTCACCCAGACAAGAGCGCGCACAAGCCAATCACCAAGTACAGGTACCAGTGCGGTAACAGCTTGCATAATAGAGTCAAACGCAGGGGCTAGCAGATCAATGCCCGCTGCAAAAACATCTGCCAGCACCGGGGCTATAGCCCCAATAGAATCCATAGCTGTTTCGAGGAGTGAAGCGAACTCGGGGAGCTTCTGCGTCACCTTGCTAACCGCAACGAGTATCTGGTCAAACATCCCAGTAGCGCTGGATTGAACACCCGGCATCTGGAAAAGTCTCAGGACCATAATGGCTAGGTTGGTAAACGCCCTGGAACCAGTCTCAACGATATGGGCGAACGTATCATCCAAGGACAGCAAGGTGTCGCCCAAGACTCCCACGGCCTGCCCAAAGATTTCCATAGCCTTATGCCCGGCACCAAAATACTTACGCAAGGAGTCCTGGACATGGAGCTCATTCAACTTATCTGCGGCCCGCTGGGTCCACTCAGCGAACCCAACCAAACCGCCAGAACCAGAGTCCAGTGCGGCACGCCCCAGCGCACCCCACATCTTGACAAGACCGTTTATAGCAGAGCCTGCCGCCTTGATTGACGTGATACTCTGCTCGATCGCCTCAGAAGCATCAGCAGTCTTGGACCACTCATGGAAAGACCTGGATATATCGTTGAACCACTCAGCAAGTCTCGGCAGGTACTGCCCACCAATCTCACCGATGTTCAGTAAGCCTCGCACAAAGTCATCCATGCCCAGCGTGGCTATGTCAATGCTTGAAACTAGGCTGTCAAACATGCTTTCCAGCTGCCCACCACTGAGCGCGTCACTCATGGTATTGGCGATCTGCTTGACCTGCTCGCCCAGAGAGTCAGACACCCGCCGCATCCCCTCAGAAAAAGAAGGGAACAAATTATCAACAAGATTGCGTATAGGCGCCTCAGCCTTACCCCAGAAGTTACTGGACATCTGCTCACGCAGCTCAGTAAACCGGGGTTTCAGGTCTTCCAGAACTTCACCCATGTCGCTCAGGACAAGGAAAAGAGCCGCCGCCCCAGTTGCAAAACCTGCCAGTATCCCAGGCAGAGCGATAACAGACTTGAGCATCCGGCCTAGTTCAAGACCAAAACCAAAAACGTTAGATGAAGCAGCTGCCAGCCAACCGCCCATTGAAGCGAGCGCAGAGGATAGGAGCGCGAGCTTAGGCAGAGTCTGGTCGATGTTCTTAGCAAAGTCCTCCAACCGCTCTGAGAAGTTGCGGAGCATACGGTACCCTGAGAGCCGTTTGAGGATATTCTCTACACGCCCGTAAGCCGTTTTATTGACACTCACCAAGACCTCGACCCAACGGGGGCGAGTAAGCCATTTCAGCTCAGCCCTAGCGGCGGCAGAATCTACCTCTGGTTTTACCGTGAGCTCGGCCTTCTTGCCCTCAACGTAATCAACAAGCCCATCAACCTCACGGAAGAACCGTTCCCTGTCCTCTAGCTCAACAGGTATCTGAGCTTCGCCCAGCTGCTTGATGCGAGCCATGACTTTCTGCAACTCAGACCGTACATGCCTAGTATCAACATCCATAGGAATATCGACAGCCAAAGACTTGAAGGCTTTATTGGCTTTAGAGATAGTGCTCTCCAACCGCGCCTTATCAAGGTCAAGACCTACCGGCAATTCAACCGGCTTAGCCTTGCGCTCAACATAAGAGACCAGGCGCTCCATTTTCGTAAAGAAATCTTTACGAGCCTCAACACCAACAGGGACATTCACCCCGCCCTGGTGCTTCTCAATGACCCGCATAACCCGTAGCAAGTCAGCATGAACCTTGTCTTCGCTGACAGACACCGGCAGATTTATAGGGCGTGACCGCATGGCCTTAGAAGCCCTGTCTAGGGCTGAGCGCATCTTCTCGCTATCAACGTCTACGGGGACTCTTATTCGTTGCCCGCTGTGCTTGTTGAGAGTTTGCTGTAGGTTGTCTCGATCAACCTTGACATTAGCGCGGACAGTAATGTCTGATACTTCACGCTCTGCTCTACGGATAGCCGCGTTGAGGCGGGTAGCGAACTTATCCAGGTCCGGCACGACCCGCACCTTATGCTCGTACTTCTTCTCAAGAGATTTCAGCTTGTTTCGTAGAGACTTCTCGAAACCCCGCGTCAAGGGGTAAACCCTGACACCGACTTTCCCATATTCGTAAGTCGCCAAAACTACCGCCTTAATAGATAAAGGCACCCACATTTGGGTAATGTGAGTGCCTTACTAAACCCAGCTCATAAGCTCAAGAATTTCTTGCTCTTCATCAACCGGTTCTTCTTCAATATCTTTTTTCTTGCCGGGCCTTTGAGCGAAGAGGGGTTCCGGCAGTTCCGCGTCCTTATCAGAATTAGCTGATAAGAATTCGTGCCTGAATATGGCTAACAAGTCGTGAACATCATCAATTTGGCGTGACAAAGTGCCATAGCCAAAATACTCGTACCCGTTCACTGCCGCCTTAAAGAGCGACCGCTCTTCATGCTTCAGGCGCTCTAACAGACTGTCTAACAGGGTATGGTCGTTAGACCAGATAAGCTCAAAAATATCTACCCTGAACAGGACGTGGAAGTCACCCACGATTTCAGGGTAGAGACGGCATTCCTGGTCTAGGGCATGTCTTTTCCCAGTTCGTCCGCAAAGGCCATTGCCAGCTCCAAGGTGCGGACCATGCCGCCTGAACCAGAAGTGAAGGACTCAAAGCCCTCCTTATCGACAGTCCAGTTATCAGCTAGATAGTCTACGAAGTCAGCGAAATCATCAAGGTCCATTTCAGAGGCATCGAATTCCTCAGCGTCCGTACCCTCGGGCATGAGCTTTCTGAGGCGGTTGATGATGCGCATCTGGTCAGAGCCCTTGATTTTGCGGAAAGGCACCATGTACTGGCTGCCCGGAACCTCGGAGAAGTTCTTCTGTGCTTTTTCAAGCCTCTCTTCTCGTGAGGGCAAATGGTCCTGCGGCTGACGCGGTTCGTTCAGGTTCTGCGCGGGTAGCTGGGTGTTAGGGGCTTCGGCATAAGCCTGGGTCGGCAGGTTGGCTTCTTCGTAAACGTTGTTCTGCATTTTTTCTTCCTTCGTGTTTAGGTCTTAGGGGCCACCCCGCCCTGCGGCGCTTGTGGTCACAGGGCGGGGCAATAGGTTTAGCCGCTAGGCTTATGCCTTTTCGTATTCGCGGACCTGGAATCGCACAACTCGGTGCTTGCCTTCCAAGGGCGCAAGGATGCTCCCGCGAAGCGACTGTTCAACGAGGCCATCCCCAAGTTCCATTGGGTCTCCTTCGCTCATGGCGACCTGGTTCCAGTAGACCCCTCCGCGCTTGTTGCCAGCGACAAAGACAACCTGGACTGAGCGAACCACTGTGTGGGTATCTGTGTACTGGTAAGCCTTGAGTTCGTCATCCCAGTCACCGCCCGCGTGTAGGAGCTCCCACACAGACTTGTTTTGTTCCAAAGTCTTGATCGTGAATGACTCTGCCGCTGAAGCCATTTCTGAGTCAACCGCATCAAGCTCCCAGGCATGGTACGACTCGGTCTCCCCGCCCTCCTTTTCCAAGGACAGCTTATTGTCCTTAGAGGTCAGACCTGGTGTAGTCCAACCAGAAGGGTAGGTGGCCGCGTCAGCGGGGTTGATTGACTTAGGGTCAAAAGGTTCAGCGCTTGGGTCGTTTGAGATGAAGATGATACCGCGACCGGTAGGAATGGTCCGACTTTTCATCAAGCCCATAATGATTTCTCCTTAAAAACAAAAGCTCCCTAGTCAGGGAGCTCAAAATAGAAGTCGATAGTGAATGTGTATTGGAAGATGTCTCGGCGCTCAATGGCCGTGATTCGCGGGGATTGCGTGGGCAAGTTATCCGGTTCAACCATGCTGGCGTAAAGGCCACCTGCCTGCTCGTCATTGTTGAACGCATCTAGTAGGCGGTTGATAACACGCTGGCAGTTGTCGTATGCGTCTGCATCATTTGGTGCAACCGAAGTGAACGAAGCTAGCAGGTGGAAACCATGTCGGTAACCGGCCTGCCTGTCAGGAGAGTTAGTAATAGCATTTATCAGCACGAACTCGTTTGGCATGCCCTGTTGCACCTGAGAGTAAATCGCGGGCCGAACTTTGCCTTCAAGAACCCCGTAGACCCAAGCTAAGGGGTCAGCCCTTAAAGACACGCGCAATCCCCCTAACCGTTTTGGTCATGGTGAAATGCCCCTTGACCGTAATCTTCCTGACGCTGTCCGCGTACCCGTACTCAATGAGGTGGGCAGCAGGGTCCGTGGAATGAACCAGCCTGTCTTTCACAATCACGCCCAAACGTGAGTGGTAGTCGATAGGGTCGACCCGAATAGACTTCTGGTAGTCACGGCTGTCAACAGGTGCGTTAGCTTTCCACAGGGCCGCTATGTCAGCAGCTACACGATCCAGAACGCTTGAATTACCAATCATCCGGGCAAGCTCAGAGCTGGCACGCGGATTAGCTTTAAACGTACGCATTACCACTCTCCGCAGCTATCTGGTCGTACCAGGTGGCCTTAGTGCCCATGCGATACATGGATACCGGACCCTTCTGCGAGTAGATACGACCCATGTACTCAATCTTTGCGTGCAAAATATCGGGGTAAACACCAGGGGCGAAGACGATACGAACCATGTGAGCCGGCAGCACACCATCAATAAGAGTGATCGTTGAAGACGAACGGTTCAAGTTATCTGTAGCCGCAGGCTGAACGTTGCACTTGACAGTGAACGGCTCCTTCTCGGTAAAAACCATAGAACCATTACGCTCAGATTTACTCACGTCTAGTGGGGTAACCACCACAGTATGGCGCGGGTTCCGTATGAGACTCAATACCACTTCACCCCTCTAGCAACCCGTGACGGGTAGCCATAAGGGGCGCTCATACGCAATCTCGTGCCACCCACCTTCGTTCGTGCGTTGCACCCAAGGAAGGCCAGCTCCTTATCAGGGAACCAAATGTCACCAGAGGCAACCAGCATGTTCTTGGAATACGAGTAATTACCCTCAGTCTCCGACCGATACATGGGAGACTCGTCCCTGACGACACGCAAGACAGCACGCACTACACAGTCTTTGACCAGCAAGAAGAACTCGCTGTCAATCGAGGCGCGAGCCTTAGCTGCTGGGCATTGAGCATAAAGGATGCGTTGGGCCTCAGCGATCTTCTGGCCTACCCACTCACGCTGTTCATCGGGTATCTCACCCTCATACGATGCAGCTACATCTTCTACCGTAACTATGTTCCCCATAGGTACCTCCCTGTAAAAGAGGTGAGGCCACTATCTCTAGTGGCCTCACCATGATTAGCTACTTCCTAGAGCGCTTAGAGGTAGTGGCTTTAGGCTGTTCAACTACCTCCGGGTTAGTGATGACAACGCCCTCCGGCACTTCATCTCCCGGCAGTAGCGTCACGATACGCCCCGCGACCGAAACAACGCATGCGGTTTTGACGGTAGCCACTACAGGACCTTTGCGGTAAATGCAAGGTTGGCGTTAGCCAGAATGGGCAGGCCAATAGCGTCTGCGTGTACCTCTGCGATAGCAGGTGGCTTCTCGTTCTTGTAAACGCCTGCCACAATTCCGGCCTGCTGCTCACCAACAAGGCCCCAGCCCGGCTCAGAAGCGGTCAGAGGACGGCCCCAATAAGTCTTACCGAGGTCACTTAGTCCCTGTGAAGGGAGCAGGAAAATGCGGTCAGAGGGTAGCACCCGGGTGGAGTTGCCTTTGACCCGCACAGTGCGGTCGTAGGTGTACAGTTCCGGTACTTCATTGGCTCCCAGGATGCCCCGGCCTTCGTCAGCGGTGACACGGCGTGAAGCGCCATTACCGCCAAGGAGGAAAGGCTTAGTGCCAAACATCTGGCGCTGTAGAGAACGAGACATAACCAGTGCGCCCGGTTCCTCACCGTTCTTTTGAACGTACTTCTCAACCCAGTTGCCGAGGTCTTCTAGCGGGTCAGCGTCAGGGTCACTCCACAGGGTAGTGGCTGTCACTGACATATCTGCGTCACGCCCGAAGTCGTCCTCAGTCTTGAAGTTCGGCTGGTCAATGGTCGCCTTACCGGTGGTAAGGACAACACCGCGCATGAGCTCCATGCGGTCCACAACAGCGCGGGTCAAACGCTGGGTAGTCTTGACGATGTGATTACGAATTTCCTCGTCAGAGGCGTTGCGGATACGAAGCTGGTCGTACTCGCTCACCGGGAGCCAAGCGCCCAGAGGGGGAAGCTCAACCGTGCGGCGGCGCCCACCGGTAAACGATGTTGGATCTGGGCTGGCATCGTATGCACGGAAGTTAGCCACATCAACAAGGCCGTTCGAGTCCTCAGTTACACGGGCAACAATATCGTTCACCGTGTCGTTAGGGATCCAGGCGCTCAAAGACTTTTTAGCCTCATAGTCTTCCAGCGTCTTACGCGCAATAGCGGTAAGAGCGCTAGGCTCAATAACGTCTGTCCAAAGAGCCATAGTTCCTCCTTAAAATAGAAAGCACCACACAAAGTGGTGCTGTAAAAGATTTTTCTGGGTTGCCGGTTAAATGTAGATGATGTGCGGGTGGTTATCGGGGGCAGTGAAGCTGCCCGAAACGTAAGGGACATGCTCGGTATTGACACGACCGTGGTCGAACACAGGCACAGCCACGTCACCGTAACGAGTGTCCTGGTCAAACAGGATGTGCCCCACAATGTCACCTGACCCTGTGTAAGGCTCAACCTTATCGCCGGTCTTGATAACCGGGTACCCTGACGGGACCTTCCCGAACTTCTCAACAACAGCCGTAAAAGCTGAAGCGTCAGCGGTCTCGGTGCGGGCAGTGTACAGCCCGCGAGGGCTAGACAGCCAACGAGCGTCGTAGCCCCCGCCAACGTTTTCAGTATGCAACTTAGGCATTATGAACCTCCATTAATTTTGTACTTTTCGTTGTACAGCTCTAGACCGTACTCATAGCCAGTGGCTCCCTCGTAAGAACTTGTGGAGGCACCACCAACGGGAGCGCCCGCAGGCTTGCTAGGCTTGACAGCCTCGATAACCTCAGCGAGCTTCTTACCGTCAATACCACCGTCAGCGTCAAGGAACTTAGACATATCAAGGGACTCTTTTAGAGCCCCCAAGTCCTTCCCGATACCAACCGTGGCCGCGCGGAACTCAGCGTCAAACAGCTTCCGCAGCAAAGGCGACTCTGGCTCAGCATGAGCATCCTCAACAACAGGTTCCTTAGAAACCTTCTTGAGTGCGCTCTCGTGCTTACGAGAATGAAACTTCCAGTAAGCGGCCTGCTGCTTGTAACTCATCTTTTCGATCGGTGTATCATCCGGGAACCCGTGCTCATTCTCCTTAACCAGGAACTCTTCGACAGATTCCTGCTTAGGAGCAGGAGAACCCTGTTCACTTTCCGTGGCCTTGCTTTCCTGACTGTCAGCCTCTACACCGTTTTTGCTCTTGTCAGAACTCATAAAAATTTCCTCCATGTCGGAACCCGAACTACCCGGGTCATACTGCTCAAACCACCGGTCGATGGCCTGAAACAAATCTTCATTACCGTCACGCGCCATAACACGTTCCTTGCAGGTTGATGCGTCCGTGTCCAGCACAATCACTTCATCAACACCTACACGCTTGCAATACGCCTCAACATCATTAGCAGAAGCCAGCGTCCGGGCGATCCAAACATCGCCCGCGTAATTGCTGGCCTTAGATTCCACAGCGCCCCGTAAAAGGCGCGCCGTATCATCGCTGTCTGCTAACTCTCTGAAGCGGTCAAGCTCGATAACCAAATCTTTAGGGCCCTGCTTGCCCTGAATGAAAGTGGACTTGCCAGCACCAGGCGGCCCAATAACCAGCCTTATCATGCCGCCCTCTTTTCCAAAATAGAAAGCTGGGCGTAATAGCGGGCAAGCCTTCTCTCGTAAATCTTCTTAGCAAGGTCTAACGTTTCCTCGCTGATGATTCTCTCTAGGTCGCTAATCTGCCATTTGAGAGCTTCAATTTTCTCTGGCACATCACGCGGTTTAGTAGCGCGGGCAGCACGCTCATTCTCAACCTCGTACCGCGAGCGCGCGTATTGCTTCTCGGTTCCTTCCTTAGTGAGCACAGGCCCCAGCTCCCCAGAAACAAAATCAACCAGGCGGACATTAGAAAGACTCGACTTGCCCGTGCCCCCGGCCCGCTTATACAACTCACGCAAGTCATCATCATTCAGGTGTAAACCAGGGTCAGCTGTTCTAGTCACTGGGGCAATAGTGCACTTACAGGAAGGATGGATAGCGGACAGGTCGCCACGATGATAGATGCGAGTAGCCGCAGCCACGCACAAACCGCACACGCCCGTCTCAGAAAGCTCAGGGTGTATCAACCGGCGATACCCCATCACGCGCTCTGAGGCAAGATTGATACGGGCTTCCTGATCTCTTTTAGCCAGACGAACCTCCATATCCGCCACGGTTTCAACCCTGCTCAACGCCGCCGAAACAGCCTGCTGCTTAGAGGCACCCGATGAAGCCTTCTTGCGGTACTCTCGCAATGGCCTCTCCCACACCTCGAAAGCTGTAACCCCCCGGCGTGGATAATCAGGAGTATCAAGACCCAAATCGCCCATACTCAGCTGGTTTTCACTCACACCAGCCTGCTGGTAAACAGGTAACGAGTGAGCGTAAACAACTCGCCTAGCCTCAGCCTGGGCGCTCTCCACCAATTCCACGCTCTGAGCACGGGCAAAGCTAATACCCTCTTCGTTCCAGGTCTCAACCCCAGACCACAGGGCAACGAGAGCGTCTACCAGCGACTTGACAATAGACTCAATAGCGAGAGTCTGCGCGTCAACAAACCGGGCAATGCTAGCCAACGCCCTTCACCACCTCGTGGTAAACGTCCTCAACGCGCCCCTGCATGGCCTGCTCAACCTCTTCGGGGGTAAGCTCCGCAAAGTTCTTCATCACAAGACGGAAAGGCACCCCAGCGTCAGAGGCCGCCCGTGCGGCTTCCGCGCGCTCCATAACGGACGAACGGCGTGGGTTAGCCCAAAGCAACTGCATGTTAGAAACATCAGCCCGTTCCGCTTCCCCAAGAGACACCAGAACATCTGAGATGAACCTCTTGATAACCCCCTCAAAAGAGGCAATAAGAGCTTCAACATCAAATATCAGCGTCTCCCGCTGAGCGTGAGCGCCCTCAGCCGAACCGTTAGCGTCATCCGGTGAAATCATGTAGTTAGGTGTCTTAGACTCAACGGCCAACACTTTCAGATCATCACGCACCGCAACCAGAACAGGCGTGAAGTCAGTGCTAGCAGACTCCCAAATACTGGTCCCCTCCGGCAGCATCCACAACGCATCAGGGGCAGACTCAAACAGATTGTCGTAGTCAATCTCCTGACCATGCTCGTCCCTATCCGGCGCATTGGTAATAGCCCGCTGCCTGAAAGCCTGCATAGCGATAAGAATCAACCGTTGCAGAACACCATGATTGATTCTCTCCAACGTAGGCAAGTGCTTAGCAATCAGAGACTGCCCATCACCTACCGCATACACAGGTACACCCTCAAAAGAGTTCTCCACAGGGTCCTGAAACTCCCAAGAAGAAGGCAGGAAAGAGACACCATGATTAGCTGGCAGGAGCTTAGCATAAGCCGACTTAGTGACAGCCTGAACCGAATACCCCGGGCGCATCAGCACCATAGCCTGACGACCAAGAACCGGGTCATACCTGACAGTCAAAGCCGCAACCGTCCGGCCAAAAGAATCTTCCTCAACCACTGTATTAGCAGGAGAAGAAACCAAAACACCAGCCTCAGAGAAAACCAGATAACCGTGGCCACATACCAGCGCGTCACGGAAAGCGACCTGGAACTTCCGCTTCAAGTCCTGCTCAACAAAAAACCGGCGCACAATATCGTCACCATCAGCCGACGAGTCAGAACCAGTCTCCGCCCCCAAAAGCTGCAACCTATGGAGACGAGCCTCAACAATCAGGCCAGCAACATTCACCCGAGCTATACGCTGCAACCGCTCGAACCCCGGCTTGTCATTATCAGGCGCAGGAATAGGCGGATCACCAGCAACCCAAGAATTATAAAGCGCCGCTTCGGGCGCAGCCCGGGACAGCTTCACCCACAAACGGTTAAACCACCACAGGTCACTACCAGGTTCTAACTCATTCACGGAAACCTACCTAACTCGCCTCGGCGCGTACCTATTAGCTTTTTTGGGCTTATTCAAATCACCAACACTCAAAGCGTCCAAGCGCGCAGCATTAGCCAACATGAGGGCGTACGCCCCATCAATCTTTTTCGCTGAATCAGGGAACTCCTTGTACATGAGCTTCCCAGAACGGGTCTGACGCATACGAGCGTTCAAAACATGCCTGGTCAGCCTAGAATCACCACGGTGCCGAATCTCCCCCTGCACGATGCTAAGACGCAACAGCTCAACCGCCTCAACTGTCTTACGCAGTTCCGAGGTTTTCCATGCAATAGGGTGCCTCTTCAAACCAACCTTTAGCCGAGAGCCATATTTGGCTTCCCAGCCAGCAACATTTGTGTGCCACATAGCAGGGTCAGCGTAGAAGCCGACAACATGATGCCCATCCATGAAATCCTGAATAGTCCGTTCAACTTCATATTCAGGGACATCCCAATCCTTACCCTCAGCCGTGTCAGGTTGCTCCCACAGCCCAACAACCCACGACAGGCCATCAGAAACTCTCTGAGCAACCAAAGCGGTGGCATCAGAAACGCCCTTAGAGCGCCCACGAGAACCATCAAAACCAAGAACAACCGGTTCATCCTCAGAAACCTCTGGGGCCTCCAAGTCCTCACAGTTAGCCCACTGATGCTGCTCAACAAAAGCGTTAGCGTCAGCATGGGCGACATTCCCGTAATACTGGTAAGCGTCAGCGACAGTAGTATCTGGGTCCCAAATTTCCTGCCTCAAACGGTACAAATCAACCCAACCCTGAGTGAAAGTCTCAGCCGTGCAAGGCGGATCATGAATAACGCATCCATCAGGCAGGAGCGCCGAGTCCCCATAGGCACGAGCCAAACCCGCCATCAAAGAGTTCTCGTCATCCAAATCAACCTGACCCCAGTCACGCGAATCAACCAGAAGGCCATCCTTATCACGAGTACGACCCTGCTTGATTTTGAACCAGGTATCAAAAGACTTCTCAGAAACAGAACCCGAACCAGTAGTAAACGAATTGGGAAACTCCAAAGTGGAACCGCCCACCTTGCCAGCATTACGCCGAACAACGCGAGCCAGCTTCACACCACCATTAGAAGGAACCCAAGACTCAGTCTGATCCAAAATAGCGAACGTAGTAGGCTCACCCTCACGAGTATTACCAGAGGCAGTGCGCGGAGCAATAAACCCAGACGGCAGGTTCACCCGGGTTTCCATCGGCTCAAAGCCCACATAATCATCCACCAGCGAACCAGACCGCGCCATAGACAACAAAGGCAACCAAGCGTTCTCAGTCTGCTGCTCAGAAACACCCAACAAGAAAACCTGCGGAGAACGCACACGAGACCAAGGCTTACCCACAGGCCGCCCATTAGAGTCCCACCCGTCAAAAACAACATCAGCAAGACCCTCAGCAAGACACAGAGCCCCACCAAAAGGCGACTTACCCCAACCCTTCGGACGAGCAAGCACACCACGGCGATAAGCCCTACGCCCCGTCAAAGGGTCAAGCCGATACCACTCCAAACAGAACTCAGCCTGCTCCCTAGTAGGAACAAACGGCTCGTACTCATCACGACCCGGAGCACCCAAATAAGTAGCCATCCACTCCAAAACCGAATAACCCAACGTAGGGAACTCACCCTCATACTCAGGCTTGAAAGGCACCCCGCACCTCCCTACTTTGAAGCACGCAAACCGCTGAACTTGTTGATTGCTTCCATCTGCTGATTCATCACCTTCTGCTCACGCTCAGAAGTCTTAGAAGCCAACTCGTCACCAGTAAGCGCCTGAATACGCAAAGCCTGCCGATCCTTCGGAGTCAGAGGGAAACGACCCAAAATCGACATTAGCTGATCCACACGGATAAACGCACCCTCCGTCATAATCTGCTCATGCAAAGAAGCCGCGAGAACCAGCAACCTCCACTCAATCGCAGTGAACGAAGAAGAAAGCTCCAACTCCCCCAAAGCGTCCCAGAACTCATGAGTCAAATGAGACCAACCACCATCACGCTCAGGCAACACAGGTTGCTCCCCCGGAGTAATCTCAACCGTCCTCCAATCAACAGAGTCCTTATTACGCCGAGCACGCCTACTAGGATGCTTAGGAGCTGCCAACAAAATCACCACCAATCTCAGCAAGGCGAGAATCAACATTCGCCAAAACCTCACGCGCAAAACCAGCACCAGCCAAACGCTTGCGCCTCTTCTTCAAAACCTGCCGCTCCTTCTGAGCAGCGTACCTGCACTCCTGCCCACAGTACCGACGAGGCTTACCCCCCGAGTATGAATAGAAAGCGACACGACAAACAGGGCATTGCATTTATATTCACCTCCAAATCAAGGAACTATTAAAATCGTTCGACCCCCTGGCACCGTACACGGCCTGAGCGACAGACGGACCAGGTCAGGGGAAAAAGACCCCGGGGAGGGGGTGGGGTGCCCCCTGTGTTTTTATGCAGTTGGTACGCATATTTATGCACCGTGTTCACCGAGCGCCTGGCATGGCTGGTATAGGGCCGGGGTAGAATGTTTTTGTTAGTTTTCAGCGTGTCGTTATTGACCGCTGGCTGGTCTCATGTGTACACGTGCGAGCGTGTGCGTGTGTGTATGTATGTAGGGAGTGTGTGGGCATGGAGCCTGTGGAAGCTGCTTTCTTGAGCAAAGCTGGAGTAGCAAAGCTGCTGGGTATCCAGGGGCCGAATCTTTCCAAGCTACCCGACCTGCCCCCGGCTGATGAGTGGCTAGAGGGCGGTAGTGATAAGCTCACGCCTATGTGGAGGCGTGCCACCGTAGAAGCCTATGCAATGAGTGAAAGCTATAGGGCTAGGAAGGTTTTTACCCCCAAGACGCTTAGGGGGTAGCTTCCTGGTAGGTGCCCTGTACTAGAACGTGTGTTCTGGTACAGGGCTTTTTTTGTGCGCTCTGAAACTTTTTTGAAAGTTTTTTTGTTTTTTGTTTTGGCCTGTCATGCGCTGTTTTTTGGTGCGTGTTCGATTCGTTTTCGAGTGTTTTAGGTTGTTGGTGGGTTGCACAGCTTATCCGTATGCGGATAAGCTGGTATCACAAGCCAACGGGGAACGCCCCCACAAGAGAAAGAAATAGAAATGAAAAAGCTCCTAGCACTCACCGCACTAGCAACCACCGCACTCACCGGGTGCACCGCAACCGAAGCCCCCGCGCCGGCAGAACCCGCAAGCCCCATACTCACATGGCATGACGCAGACGGTGACGGCGTACGGGACACCCTGGTCACCACAAGCCACGGATGCGCAACCGAAGCAGGATTCTTCGATGTGTACGGCGGTTTTACCGGGTACCGGGTAGAAGCAGGCACGCAGTGCATGACCAGCCCTGAAATCATCGAAACCCTTGTAACTTTCATTGAGCTAGATGGAGGCATCTAAATGACCACCCAAATCAACTTTTACAAGAAGCGCGAAAACATCCACACAGGCGCGAAAACATGGGCAACACATGATGTGCAAGCGCTAGAAACCGCGCTGGAAGCTATCGGCTGTGACCTTGACACACCACGTTGCGGGCGAATCAACCGGTCAGGGGAATACACATTTGTCACCGGGGGCGGGTACGAAATCGCATCAGACTTAACCCAATGGGGTGCGGATGGATCAACCACGTATGCACTCAGAAAGGCCGGCTATACGGTAGCTTTCTGGCCCTCAAAACGGGCCATGAATCAGGCCACTAAGTAAAAATAATCCACCAAAAAACATAAGGAGAAAACCATGAACACCACCTTCTACCGCACCTGGACACAAGGCACGAACACCACCTGGGAACAGGCACACGACATTGACCCTAACCGTGAAATCTCACTAACCGATGACCAGCGTGAGCAGATGAACGCTGACGCGAAAGAAGCTCTAGAAGCTGCTATTGACCGGGAACTGCCGGACGGTGTCACCGTGCTAGGTAACGGCGACATCGTGGGGCCCTACCCCGTTATCCCGATTGACTGGGAGGAAGTCCACGAAAAGGTAGATGCCTCAGAGTGGTGGGAACCTATCCTAACCCGCTACCTGTAAGAAGATAGCCCGCACCGTTTGGGGTAGTTCCCCGGTTCGATACCGGGGGCGGGCACTCGCAGGGGAAACGCCCCCTACACAAGCAAAACATTAGGAGAAAAACCATGCTCACCGTCCCTAAGTTCTTCCAACCAACCATGCGTAAAATCGCTAAAAATAATTATGGTGTACTAACCGGGTACGGATACGCCGGTGACAAGTTCCACGTCATCATTAATGAAAAAGAAGGTGAAACCTATGCCCGCAGCACCCCCCTACCGCATAAAGAATTGACCGGCTTAACTGGTTGGGGGCAAGGCGTAAAAGCCTACGGCCTCAGAGAGGAAGCCGACGACGCTTCTTGGGACGGCAGAGCTCAGGCCCCAGAATTAGGGAGGGCATGGGTGTCCGTTGAATCCCTAACGCATGATCAGCGCAGGCTTCTTGTAAGTAGCGCAAGCGCAGACGGCACGCTACCTAAACTCAACGGCGCGTGCATCGAAAAAGAAGGCGATTCAACTTACATCATGGCCACGGACCGCTACACCCTAACGCGTGTTCCGGTAAAAACCGATAATCCCGTTACCTCCCGGATTTTTATACCCGGCGTTATTGTTGGGTCCTTGGATAGCCGATATTTTCAAGCCCTAACAATCTACCCTATGCACGTTGAATTGACGCTAGCAAGTAAGGAAGGTTCGGTAAAAATTGTTGCAGAAATCGAAGATGTAAGTTACCCGGAGGTGCTGTCGCTGTTCGATTCAAAGGAGCCAGAACACCGCGTCAAGGGTAACTGCAAGGAAGTATTAGAAGCCGTAAAATCTTTCTCCCTGCCCAAAGGTGGGAGGGTGATAATTGACGGGTACGGTGTTTCTGTTGCCCCCGGAAAAATACGGGTAGAAACTTTCAGGGGCTGGGTCCCCTCGGTTACTGTTTCTGCCGGGCTGCTCACTAGGTTTTTGCGGTCAGTAAACGGGTCCCGAAGTTTCACTGTTGAGGGGTCCGATGATACCCGAACGCTATCCCTCAAAGTAGAAGACGTAGAGGCTGATGTTTTGCTCTGCCCAGTTGTTGCCGATACCGAGGTACCCGACAACCCTAAACGCCCTATCGCTGAGTGGGTAGGAGCAAGAACCCCCGCCGAAGGAAGCGGGGCGGGTCCGAAGAAAAAAGCCCCGAAGAAAACAAAAACCTACACAAAAAAGGACCCCGCGCCCGAACCGGTGGAAGCTGAGGCAGTCCCAGAAAAAAGCCCCAAAGAAAAAGCATCCGGTGAAATCATCACGATTGAAACCGGGGCCGGGTTGAACGTCAAAAACAGGGCAACGCTCATAGCCCCCGCGCTCAAAGAAGCGCAAGCACTGGCCCCTCACCCGGTGTTCATCAAGTTCTCCCACTACACCGCCAAAAACCGGCTACATGTGGCCGTGGAAGGGGACACCCTAACCCCCGTAGTTATCGAAGATAGCGGCGTGGTATGCGAAATATCAGGGGTTGAACCGGTCAAGGTTGGGGATGATATGGCACAGGCTGTCGTCAAGCTGCTGAAAAAGATGCGCCCGATCAATAAGGCCGTGAACGGTGGGCTGGCTACCCTCACCCCTAGCGGATCCCTACCCCCGGTAAAAACCCCGGCAACGGTCTAACCCCCACCCAGTTTCAAGCCCGCCCTATAGCGGGGCGGGCCCCCGAAGAATTGAGAAAGATGATGCAAAAACTACCCTGGTACATGGCCCCAGAGCAAGGCCCAATAACCCGCCTAACATCGTATGCCCTTGATGTTCTACGCATGGAAGGTCCCGAAACTTTCATACTGCAAGGATCACCCATAGTCACCGTGAACGCTACAGTAGAGGACGGTCACCTAGTGTTAGAGTCGGTCCTCCCGGACGGTACAACCAAAGTTTCACGGCGCGGGGCGTGGCACCCCCGCAGACCATACACCAGCGCTGATGTGGCACAGGTGAGGGTCATGGTCAGGCGGGCTGTCCGCTCCCACATCAAAAAGATGTCATCATGGGCGCTATGAAAAATAGATACCCACTACAGTAAAAACCATAGATAGAAAGTAAAAAGCAATGTTCACCCTAAAAACCCAGCACGCCAAAGAGAACGTGACCCTGCAAGCCGAAACCCTGGAAGGCATCGTGAAGCAGGTTGAAGAATACGCCGGGCCACATACCCCCGATTTTTCACACGACACCCTAGAGGGTCACATCTGGTGGGACGACAACGAAACAGGGTTCGGGTACGAAGGCGGGTCTGACGCTATCAACGTTGGAGGGGACCCCGAAGAAGGCGAGGTGCCAGACTACCAGCACAAGGGACCCAAACCCTTGACCGTGGAAAACATCAAGGAATACGCCGCTTATGTTCTTGACTCCCACCCTGGGAATGTGGCGATTACAGAGAGCTAGGGCAACAAGCCGGGATGTTTAGGTCCCGGCTTTTTTGCCCACCTGGCACGGCCTCCCTGTCTGGCGGTTTTACGGGAATGGTGGTAGGAGCACAGGGAGCGGAGGTTGGTTAGGCTGTGGTCATCTGCCGGGCCGATATGATCAACGTCTGTTGCTCTAGCTGAGCACCTTTCACCAGTGTCCCCGCGCGTTTCGACGCATTGGTACCCGTCCCGGGCCAGGACTTTCTGGCGTATTTTCTCCCACCCTCTAGGTAGGGGGGATGTTCTGCTCCCGGTTTTTTTCCACATGACCGCGCCCTTTCTAAGTGGCTGGGGCCATGCGAGTTTTTTAGTCCCGCATGGCCCCCTGTCACCCTCATAAATAACAGGCCGCAACCTATGATTTTACTTCCTGGTTTCGGCAGTGGAGGAAGGGCTTTTTCCTAAAATGAATGACTCAGAATTGCCCGACCAGCTGTATGCTGGGCCTTTTTGGCGGTGTGTTCGGTGCAGGTGCATGTGCCGGTTGCGAAGCAGTCAAGGTTGCAGGTTTCAGCGGCGTCTGGTTCTTTTTCGGTCACTGAGGGCCTCCTCTGCGGTGGGGTCTGCGTAGGTTGGTAGCGGGTCGCGCGTGCGTTCGGGTAGGTCGCCGCGTAGCCAGGGTGGGAGTTGTGCTCGGGGTTTTTGCTGTTCGCGTGCTGTTTGCGCGCGCAGTAGGTCGGTGAGGTCTGGTTTCCGCATGATTCCCACCGCCCCCCTGGTTTTTTGGGTGCAAAAAGGAGGGGGCAGATAGCCTGCCCCCTCCTGTTCGCTGAACACACACTTTAGAAAGGAAAAAGTGCCCGCCGCCCCAACCCCCTCGGAGGCAGGAGGGCACAAAAAAAGCCCGGCGCCCCTAGCTACAGGACTTCCGAACCTATCAGGTATCTAATCACAAATTATGAGGCCTTGTCAAGAGCTTTCCTCTGCTCCCTACGCACACGCCTTAACTCCTTGAGTTCCGCCTGATGTAACGCATCATCAAACAGGTAAACCCAGTGACCGTTTATTTTCTCCCTCGGCACCTTCCCCCGCACTCCCCACATGCTAACTTGCTCCTGAGTCACGGCGTACCCACAGCAAGCTAGCGCGGCGCTAGTGTCCGAGCCGGTGAAGTAGGTCCCGTCAAGCCGGTCATGCACCATCTCCCCACGCCGCTCTTTGAGAGCCACAAGGTCTAGCCCTTGCCCGCAGGCACAGGTATGGTACGTGCGGTCAGCAGGGGCTTTCACTAGTTGCCCGCAGGCCGGGCACCAGCCGCAGAGAATAAGCTCAGGCTGAGGGTTCACCAGCCGCTCAGCGGTGCGCACCGCTAGGGATAGGTCGGTGTAGAGCTCCAGGAGGTTAGCGGTGTTTTCGGCAGGCCAGGCGAGCTTGTATGCCTGGGGTTTGAGTCTGCCGGGTTTGCGCGTGTGCAAGCCGATGTTAGCGGCCATGCCTGCTATGGCCTGGGTGAGGTCGTATGAGGCTTGCAGGGGTGCCAGCCTGATACCTGCGGGCGCGCCCTCGGAGCCGGTGGACCAGCCACCGGGGGTTTTGGTGGCTTGCCCGGTGGCTTCGGTCGCTAGCTCGGGTAGGAGCAGGCCTGCTTGGTCGAGTAGGCGTTCTACTAGGCCTATGCAGGGGTTGCAGGTGCGGGCGTGGGTGGGTTGGGAGCAGATTTGGCATGGGTGCATGGTGTGCCTCTCTCAGGGTGCGAGCGTGCAGGGGGGGGTTAGATGTGGCAGGTGGCTTCGGCTTGGGCGGCCATTTAGTGCGCGCTCCTTTCATGCTGACGGGCCTTAGCCTCAGCCTTAGCGCGGGTAGGGCAGGCAGCCTCATACCGGGCGCAGGTGCAGCGCACCCAGAAGAATGGCTTGCCGTTGTTGCCCCAGTGCCGGGAGATAGTTGTTTGGTGAATCATGGTTGCTCCTCGTAGATAGTTATTTGCGCGCCGGGCTGGTTTTCCTCATCGGCGTAATGTTTGCTGGCGATTATCTTGGTTACGCGCCCGTCATCGTCCCAGACACCTGCAACGCTGATGGGGTCGTTGACCGCGCGGACGAGCTTGTCCAGGTCTGGTTTGACCCAGGGTAGCCAGCGGCGCACGCTTTTTGGCTTGGTGAGGTGGAAGGTGTATTCCACGGTGAGGGGGCGTTGCCCGGTGAACTTCCCGGCGTGAGCGGTTGCGGCTTTTTCTACCGCTTCCCTCCAGGGTTTGAGGTTTCTGTTTGCTTCTCTGAGGTAGATTCCGCCGTTTTTGCGTCTGCCGGGTATTTTTGAGCCTTGCGGTGCGGGTTCGCCCGGCACGTGGAAGGTTATTATCATCGTTTCCGCCAGTTGTTGGGTCGGTTTTGGCGTAGGCGGGTGACCTCACGCGCAGGGGCGTGAGCGCTAAGCATGTGCTTATGCGCGTCTTGCATAGCCTCAGCGTGGCTGTCATGGGCGACTATGTACAGGCTGGGGCATTTTGGGCAGCGGTGGATCCAGATGCCGAGGCTGGTTCTGTAGACTTTTGCTTTCTTTGTCATGGTTTCCTTTCGATTCCCCACCACCAGGCGGGGGTGAGGCCGAGATAGTCGCGGGCATAGGTGAGGCCCTGAACCAGTGGTTGCAGGGCCTTTGTTGTGAGGTAGAGGGCTGTGAGGGGTATCAGGGCGGCGGCCCCCACACCGGCTAGAGCCAGCATGACGACCGCCGTGAAAGAAGCCCAGGCGAGCAGGGCAAGAGTCATGTATTGTTGCCCTTACGCTTACAACAACAGCAGTGGCAGTGTTTGGCCGAGGCGGTTCTTTGCCGTTCTGCGACTTTCTCTAGCAGGGTCCGCCGGGGCTGTTGGGAGGGTGTCGGGTCGGGTACCTTGTTCACCTCCAGGCAACGGGGTGTGGGGTCAGGGAAAATGAGCTTTAGGAACCTCATTCTGCCCCCTCTGCTGGTGCGTGCTTGTGGGATTCTGCCAAGCCGTCAAATATCTCTTCCCATCTCTTCATTTCTTCTCCGGCTTGGAAGTATTCATCTTCGGTGAGATGGTCGTGGTCTTCCCAGAGAATTGGGTTAAGGTCGATTGCTTTGGCAATGCTGGTAAAGACGGCGGCTTTTACGCGGTCTGGGACACGGTCGCTCATTTCTTACTCTCCTGTTCTAGTGGAGGTTGGCGTTTGGTACGTTGATTTCGGCTTCTGAGACCGTGAGGGTGACGGTCAGCTCCACTATTGCTCCGCCGGGGCCTGTGGGTTTGGCTCTGATGTTTGGGGTGAGATACCTGGCGGGTATGGTCACCCCCGCTAGGTGTAGCCCTTCTTTGTCTAGTCGGGCTTTGGGTAGTGTTTCGTTTTTTGAAGTCACGAGGGCGGTCACTTAGTTCTCCTGTTCGGGTGCGTGCTCTAATACGTCTGCGTGGACGAGTGGGTAGTTCTCGGCGATGTAGGCCATGCGTTTCTCGTAGATAGCGAGCTTGCGGGCGGTGGCTTCATGGTCTGCTATGAGCGCAGGGACGGCGTTGCGGTATTCAACTATGACCCTTCCGTCTTCTTCACTGACCCAAGCGATGTCCTCGCGCTCATGTCCAGTTCCGCGTTCGTCATGGTTGAGAACGTCACCGTCAGGGTGTTCGATGTAGGTTCTTTTGCCGGGGCCATGGTTGCTTGATTCCCAGGGTGCGGGGCTTGCTTGCTGGTGGAGTTCGCGGAGGCGTGCGTGTAGCTCGGGGGTGTAGGTGGTGGTCATTACTGTTCCTCGTAGATTTTGGGTGTCCGGGTAGTGGGTTCTAGGTCGGTGAGCTTCTGGTTGATTGCTTGCACTGCTTTGGGTCCGTGGATTTGTATGCTGGGTGATCCTGCGGAAAAGATGATTGTTTGCAGGAGTCTTAGGGCATGGTGCAGGGGCGTGTTGGCTGGTTCGTGTTTGAGTACTTCTTGGATTTGGTTGATTGCTCCTTGGGTGTCGTGGGAGTTGATGAGTTCGATTTGGATAGCGTCTAGTTCGGTGAGGCGCTGTAGGTAGAATCGGGCTTTTTTGAGGTCTGATATGGGGTCGCCTTTGTGTTCGTGCCTGTAGAGGTATTTGATGGCGTTTCCGAGGTTGAACCCGCCCATTTGGGCTATTTTGATTGATTCGATGCCGGAGGGGTGCTGTGTGTAGTGGGGTGGGTGGTTGATGAGGTCTGTCATGGCTGTTTTTCCTTTCTGTGGGGTTGAAAATAGCCGGGGTGGGTTCCCGGCTTGTTTTTGTGTTTTAGGCGCTCTGAGCCTTGTTTGTGTCTTTCTCAGCGCGCATGTGGCGCTGTTCCCTGACCCGACACGTATGACACCAGCCCTCCCAGGGGCCAGAATGATATATTTGCTTCGCCCTGCCATTGCGTGTGTGGGTAAGCCCACACACTTGGCACGGGTACGGCTGATACTGCTGATACTTCCTCCAAGCGCTGGTATAGCAACCAGAGCAGACACCTGGGAAACGTGACTCAGGGCCGATGATTCGCAACGGGCGCCCAGTACTTGTTCTTGTGCGCCTGCAAGCACGGCACCTTGGTAGCGGTTTACCCATCAGTTACCCCCCCATGCAGGCCGGTGCAGGAAGCGACTAAAGAAGTCATAGACGACCACCAACCGAAGCAACAACAGAGCCAGCACCCACCGCCCATTGTGGAGCGGGTAAACAAGCAGCAACATCAGACCCCCTCACAGAGGCAACCCCGTCACGCCAGCACTGCTCAGCGCGCCCAGGGTACTTAACCTTCCACTGGGCAAAAGTTATCTTCGTGGTGTCATGGGTGATCTGGCGGGCAGAAGCCTGAGCGCGGGCAGACTCAATCAAGGACTGCGCCAGTAGCCGAATCTGCCGGGCAGTTGGCTTGTCGTCACTGCGCCGCACAAAAGCCCTATAAGCCGCGTCTGCCTGCGCCGGGGTTAGTTTCTCTAGCTGCTCCTGCCAAACAGAGACCGCGTAAGAGGATGGCTCCACCCGTGGGTCGTTCTGGTTGACGGCTGTTAGGAAAACGTGGGTTTCTTGCTTATTCATTGCTCGATACTCCTGAGAAATTCTGCCCCTGGGTCTTGATACTGCTGGTTGAGTTGGGCGTTGTATTCAAGACGTTTTTGCCAGCCTGGCTTGTAGGTGGGGTCGGGTTGTTGGAGGCGTGGGGGTTCTGCTGGGCCGTCCTCCCAGCCTCTTGATTCAAGCCACCGCGCGGGGGTTTTAGTGAACTGCGGGTTGCGGTGGGGGTTGTCTCTGTAGCGGGCGGCTCCGGCGATGATCGTTGAGGCGGTGTTGAAGTGGGAGGCGGAACGCCAGGCATTCCAGGCGTCGAGCTTGCCTTCTTGTCTTGGGTAGGTCGCCCAGAATTGCTCGAAGATGGGTGAGTAGTTCACTCTGCCCGGCGCAGGTCTTTTCCGCTCCCCCGTTGTTTCGTGCGCGTGCGCGTTATTAATGGGGTGTAGTTCTTTAGAACTACTGGGGTTAATGGGGTTGTGTCGCAACGGTGCGACGGGTGGGGTCGCATTTTGCGACGGGTCAGTGCCGTTTTTGCGACGGGTCGCATTTTGCGACGGTCGCAACGGTGCGACGGGTGGGGTCGCATTTTGCGACGGGTCAGACATCAAAGGAAGATAAAAGACATTCACACCCTTCGGTCCCCTAGTCTCCTCCCTCGCTAGCTCTCCAAGCTCTTCAAGGGACCTGATTTTTCTAAAGACAGTAGCCCTATCCACCCGCGCCATTTTGGCTATCGTCGGCACCGACTGATAGCTGTTACGCCCCTCCCTGTTAGCCGCATCAGCAATAGCCAAAAGAACCAACCGAGCGGTACCCTCAGCCTGCGAATGATTCCACACCCAAGACGTAGCCTGAACGCTCAAAACAACCTCCTTCCCTTGTAGTAGTAGTGGAAAGCCCGCCCAGGGGAATTAGAACCTCTGGGCGGGCTATTGAATGGTGCACGCCTGCTATTGGGCAGGTGCCACAGCGTTGGCTTTCTCAATCTCAATTTCACGTGCCAGGCGGGTCAGAACTGCCTGCGCCTGATCGTGAGTCAGTGAAGCAGCGCCGCGCAAGCTGGGGTCATTGACCCAGTCACGGACGATACCCAGGATTTCCTTAGCATCGGTCACCCCAAGTTCCCCGAAGCCTGCCTTGATACGGCCCTGATCAGCCTTGGAAGCGTACTTGACCTCAGCCTTCGGCTCTGCGGGTAGTTCCCCGGTCTCTGGGTCGGCCTGCTCGCTCTCTGCGGGTGGGGTCACCACCGGGGCAGGTGGTGCCGAGGGCGCAGGTGCGGCCTTAGCCTTAGCGGGGGCCTTCCGCTGAACCTTCTTCGCGCCAGCAGTAACAGCCTTAGCCTCAGCTGGAGTGGGAGCTGAGTTGGGGTCGAAGTCGCCGTCCTCAATATCCTCCACAGAGTCAATACCGCCAAAGACGTCTGAGAAGGTAAACTTTGCGGCTTCAGAAACAGCCTTCCAGTGCAGCATTTCAGTGGGGTTGGTCTTATATTTTGCGTTTGAGGTGTAACCAGCGCGGGTGGCCCGCTCAATCGTCCAGTCGTAATCAACGCTAACTGACGGGTCATCCTTGCGAACTGCTCTCAGAACAACGCGGGTATCACTCCGTTCTATTGCGTTGAGCTTGTGCCCTGCCTTGGTGATCATCTTTAGCATCGCCTTTGCGTAAAGGCCTGGCCGCCCATGCACGACATAAATTGATTTCAGCGCTTCCATTGGATCCATACCCAGCGACTTGCCCTCAAGAATGGCAGCGGTAACGTTAGCCTCGTTCCCCTGGAACTCGCGGGGCACGAAGGAAGTTTTTGCGAGCTTTCCAGCGATGTATGCGGCAGCGTCGGTTTCCTGAGCCCATCGGACTAGCTCGCTGAGCGGCTCGCTAGGATCATGCGCTGGTATGTTAAAACCCTGCGCCGCTGGTGCCCCGTAGGGTGCCTGCATTGCTGGGACGTTCTGCTGGTATGCGGTGATTTCAGTCATTTTGGGGTTCTCCTTATTAGTTGGTGAGTTTCTTGATGGTCAGGCGGGGCGCGGTCTCCTTGGTGTACTGCGCCTTGACCTGCGGGTCTACCTTCTTAGCGTCCAGCTTCGGAGGCTGAGGGATATAAAAATCAGGGTGCTCCTCAACCGGGTATTCCCGCTCAAAAGCCGCCGCGTCAAAGCGCGACCCGGTAGCAACATTCACGCGCCAGGTTCCGGTCTCCACAGTCAGCGCCGGGTTCTCTTTCAAGGCAGCCTCAATGCGGGCTACCTCCGCCCGGTGGTATTCGAGTTGTTCAAGGACTTCGTCTACCTGTTCGGGGGTCATTTCTTCCAGGTTCAAGGTGGGGTCAATCTCAGTCACGAGTTTCTCCATTCGGGGTTAGGCCGCCAGGGTGGCGGCGGTTAGTTCTTCGATGTTCAGCGCGGGCTTGACGTACCCGGCGCGGTCTTTGGCTTTGCGGGCTATCTCCGCCGCATACTGGAATTGCAAGAAGTGGGCGTCAATCTCTTCTGCGCTCTCTGCCAGCGGGTGAAGCTCCGTAAAACCTGGCCTGATATGCGCCACATAGGTGGCTGTGATTTCAGGGAGAGGGTGCTCAGTGTGCGGATCATAATCCTCAACCCAGAACTCAGCTTTTGCGTAGGCGGCTGCCTGCAGCGCAGTCTCCCCGTACACACCATTGGAGGTTTTCCAGTCGATGAGGACAGGTTGCCCGTCGTTGAGGTAGGGGCTGGTGCCGATAAAATCAACCCGCCCCGCGTACCAATGGGAACGGTTGGCAAGGGACTTCTCGACAATCAGCGGGGTAAGCTCCAGGGCCTCAATCAGAGCGACCAGACCCATCACCTCCGGCTCGTAAAGCGGCGGGATAACCACCTCCGCGCCCTCCAGGTAGCGTTGGCCGAGATCGTGTATCAGGGTGCCTCGCTCCCCCGCGCTATCCCTCAGACCCTCCGGCACCTTGCAGAGGGCCTGCACCAGTGCTGAGCGCCCGTGCGGGTTCTTCTCCGTGGGTGTAGGTTCACCTCTTAGCCGCTCAATCTCTAGCGGATTAGCCTCCACATACTCAGCCACCATCCGGGCGTGCCAGCCCATCAGGGCAGGCTTGGGCACTCCCCCACCTAGCAGGGTCGTCACGCCGGTCACTGACCTGCCGTCCAGCCGGTACCGGTGGGAACCTGCGTTAAAAGTCAGGCTCACTGACTCTCACCTCCTAGCAGGTCAGCTATGGCCCTGCCCAAGGGCGGGGTATTAGGATTGGCTGACTCCATTTGGAGGCGCGCCAAGTGAGCATGCGACAACACGTTCTGCGCGTACATATGCCGATTCTCCAGGTCCTCAGCGCGCTCACGAGCGGCCTCCTCAAAGCGGCGGCGCTCATCAATCCTCACTGCCGCTTCAAATGCCTGCAGCTTCTCTAGCTTCCTCTGCCGCTTCGCGGCTTTCTTGGCTTCCTTCATTGATCCAATCCTTAGTTGTGCGATATACAAAAACCCCGACCGGTGCGGCCAGCAGCATGGCTCCCCCGGTAGGGGCAGGGTTCAAAATGGTGAGGGTAAGAAAAAGACCCCACAAAAGCAGGGCCCTAGTTCTGGTGCTCATGCGGCCTCCTTATGGGGATTCACCCTGATATAGTCGGCCTGCTCACGCAGGCAGGCATTTGCCAGGGCAATACTTTTCTCTGAAGTTCTAGGGGTTAGCCTGCGCCCAGTGACCCGCCAGAAAACGAAGCACTCACGGCAATCACAAACCGGGGCACTCATGCGGCCTCCCAAAAATCATCTTCAGGGTCCGCGAAGTAATCACAGATGCAGGGGTATTTCATCGACCCGCCGCACTCTGGGCACACACCCGGCTCCTCATTCGGGGCTTGCCACAGCGGGCTATCAGGGCCAAACCAGCGGCTCATTTGCGCGCCCTCGCTTCACGCTTAGCCAAATACACAGCAAGCTCACGCGAAAGCTCAGCGGTGCTCTTACCCGAAGCGCGGGCAACCTTAGGGCGCAACATCGTCGCCCGGGTAGAGCGCATATCAATCCGCCCAGCACCGGCCACCTGCGCTCTCATACTCAAATCACGCAATTTAGGCCACCTCCAACATTTCCTGCTGACCAGCGGCGGCCAGCTTCGTTGAGAACCTGCGAACCAGCTCCTCGTAATAAGCAAGGGTGTACTTCCAAGCCGGCGTAAGCTGACCATTGGCCTTTTGAGTCATATACTCGTAAGCCCAACCATTGCGGAAAAGAACCGTCTTAGGCTTGTATCTGATCTCCTGAACTTCACCGGTGAGATTGTTTTTCTTTTCCCACTTACCGAGTTCCCCGCGCTTTATCATGTGCTCCCGCAACATCGGCAACTTCATACCGGGGTAAACCTCAGCAAGTTTCTTATTAAGGTCAGTAATCGTCATGCCGTTATCCTGCTGCTTCCAATGCCCATAAGCAGTAGCCGCCGGAGCAAGCTGGGCAATCTGGGCGTCTTTAGCTTCAAGAACCTTCTGCGCTTCAACCAGCGCCTTAGCCATAAGCTCCGGGCCGGTAAGCTCAGGAGCTTGGGTGACAGCGTAAGAGCCTGTCTTTCGAATGGCAGGGAGGACTTCGTGTGTAACCCACCGTTGAAAATTGGTTATCATCTCCCGGCTAGATTTCTTCTGCAACCTACCTGACTGTCGCTGAACAACAATCTTGTAAAAGGCAGGCTCCGAAATCACGGCTAGATTCTGTGTGCCCCCAGGGGTACGCATGGGACGCGTACCCTTATCCTCTTCATCTACAACGCGGAGCATGTCAGATGCCATGCGGTATTCGAGAATGCTTGCGAGGTCTAGTGCAATAAACCAGGGTTCGCCGTCTATGAGCAGTGCCCGTAGCGGTAGGCCGTTGAAGTTGAAAGTCTGCACACCATCATGTGCGCTGTTATTTGCTAGAATTTCCATTGGATTAATCCCCTTTCATGGGTTAACAAAAGCCCCTGGCAAGTGCATGCCAGGGGCTTTCCCAATTTATTAAATAATAAAACCAACCTACAAAAATAGGCATAAAAATAGGCTCCACCGAACTGTGAGCCACACATAAAAAAGAGGTAGACTAATAAACTCTCCTAGAATCAAGACTCACAATATCAGCCTGAAAACCAGCAACTAAATCATCCCCCAAAGCATCAGCCCAAGGAGAATCAAGCTGCTGAAACACAGGCCTCAAAACATCCCACGGCAAAAAAGTCTCTGAACGCAAAACCTCAGCACTAGGCAAAAGGCCAAAAACAGCAGAAACAATAGCCGCAAGAACACGAGGCTTCTCCGGCAAACGCTCAAGAGCACCAGGCTCCTGAACCCTCCAGCTCTTACCAGTAGCGCGGTCCTTATTATTAGATAGCTGTCGATATATAGACGAATACCTAAAGTTATCAATCAGCCCTAGAGTACGACCATACCGAGCTATAGCCGCTATCGAAACCCCCCATTTCCTTTTCAAGGGAAGTAATGACAGCGGCGTAGCATGATCAGGCCATTCCTTCATAATCTCAACAGATGGAATCAAGAAACGGATAGCAAAATCAAAAGCTTCCTCTTCCTTATTCTCCCCTGCTCTGTACCTATGCAACAGCAAGTGCCCCAGCTCATGCGCCACCGAAAGCCGCTGTCTTTCCCAAGCAGTATCCATACGCACAGCAATCACCGGAACATCGATACCCGCGCCACTTGTCCATGAAGAATAAGCATCATGGTTGGGTATATGAGCAACTAAGTCGCCAACGGTCGGAACAACAATTACACCATTCTTCTCTAAAAGGCTGACAAGATTACCGATAGGTTCACCAGGTTTAAGTCGAAGGATCTCCCGCGCGCGCAACACTGCGTTGTCCATATCATCAAGATAATCAAGGTTTTCTAGCTGCACAGGAAAAAGCTCAACCTTGCGAGTATTGACCATCTGAACAATATACTCGTTAATAATTTTTAAAAAAGAAAGCTGGGATGAACACTCTTTTTTCGTGATAGTTGAATTAGCACGAAAATGCAAGTCTGAATTCTTTATATAACTCACTGGTGGGGTAATAAGATATTCTTCATCCACCCCCAGAAAATCAGCTATCAACCGAACCTCAGCAACAGGCAATTCCGTACTTTCTGTACCCTCGAGGTGAGAAATAGAACTAGGAGTCTTCCCCAGCTCTTCGGCTAGCCTTTTTGCTGTTACCCCTCTAAGGGTTCTAGCGTCTTTTACTCGCTCGCCGAATACAGCAACCCTTGAGTTAGGCAGTGTGAGAGGTAGACTCTCCTCCATTTTCTTCAGCATCCCCTTCCTTCACTATTTCTGGCTCTGAAATCTTCATCTTGTTCACGAACTCGACAAAGTCATCTTCGTCCTTAACTACTCGTTGGGGCGCCTGATGGTCAATCAAAACGATATCCTCCCAGCGCGGATTACCGTCCTCTAATGGGGCAACCCCTACCGCCTTAACCCCTCGCTGGTCACGGCTACTGTATAGCTCCATGCACAGTGCATACTCCTGAATAGCTTCACCAAAGAGCACGTCAGCGAGCACCTTATCGAGACTCTCAACACGGGCTTTCCCGTGGTTCATTAAGGAGTAAAGATCCTTATCTTTAGGCACCGTACGCACCGCAAGAGATAAGTTTCCGTCAATGGTTATCTTGCAAGAGTTCCCTCTCCGGGAAACGGTGATTCCATCTTCAGTAAACTCAGGTTCACTCAGGCGTGACTCTAAAATTGCTTTGACCGTGTCTATCTGCACTGTACGCTCACGATTCTGTCTGTCCTCAAAGCCCTTGATAGTCTCAAGGCCTTTCTCCTGGCTCTCGCTCGCTTGGCAAACACTCTCGTCAGCCTCTCTAGCGATGCGGTGGAGTCGAGGTTCGTACGGCTGAAGGTCCTCGGATAGGCCTGGGTGCAAGATAGTCACCTTTCAACTTTTATGGTTTGAAATCATGTAAAACCATTAAATACACCCCAATGCTTTTAGTCAAGCCGGCCTCTAGCCTGATAGCTTCTCAGATTCTTCCTGCCATATCTGCTGGCTAATCTCGCGAATCTCAGCCCAGATATATGCTGAAATGTCGAGATACGAAAATTCCTTCTCATCAAGCCTTGCACCCCTGTGAGCAGCTGCTTCACTTAGCCTCTGCTCAAAATCAATGAGCGCAACGATACGCTGGTCAATGCCGTGCGGAGAGCCGGCATTTTCGTTCATGCGGCGTATGACTGCGCTCTGTATTTCTCTGCATCGCTTCAGCGCTTCAAGTAAATTGACCATCTGGTAAAATCCTTACTTAATCGATGCCCGCGCCTGGTAACTTCCCAGAGCGCGGGCGTTCTCTTACTTACTTCTTTTCATATCCCGCATCACATCATCGAAGGGAACCCTAAGCAGTCTTTCCCCTTCAACTTTGTAAGCGAAAGCCATAACACCAGACCTTGCTGAGTGGGCGTTCTGCAAGCTCTTTACAGAGCGACCTAAAAGAATGGATGCCTCTTTGACACGCACCCACCCTCTGAACTCTCCCAATCTCACAATCTCTTCTACATCCATGACGGTCCTTTCTTCGCTAATACATGAGGGGCTGGCGGGTGAATACGCGCTTGCGATACCTTGTGTGGATAATCGTTTGCTCACCAGCCCCAAGCGCCCGTCCTTGGTCTTGCACCAAGTCACCAGCTCTCCACGCTGACGGGCTAAAACTGCACGACGCTAGCGCCGTGACTCCCAACCGTTTACCGTTACCTCCCGAAAGCCTTATGGGCTATACCCGCCCTCACTCTGTGGGGCGCTCTCTCAGGGTGTAGGGCCGAGCGCGGTGTCTCACTGGCCCCGTATCTCTCCACGGCGGGATATTCAATTACCAAGTAGCGGCCTGTGTTTTTCTGCCCTGCGCCCAGGTTGTTGCGCAGCTTCACCCTGTTTTTGGGTGCACTAATCCCCTTGAATGGGTAAAAGTGTTTTTGACTTGCGAGAATAAAAGTGCCGTCTCGCACCGGCCAAACCCCAGTAATGGGGAGACTTTTGTTGGCTAAGCAGCCATTGCGGTAACTTCCTCGTAGCTTTCTACGGTCATGTCCTGCAAGGGGATATTGAATCGGTAAGCGATCATCACAGTTTCAGAGAAGTTGGGTGCTGATACGCCGTCACGCCAGTTCTTGAGCTTGGTGTATGAAGTGCCCAGTAGGATTGCTAGGTCGCTCCAAGTGTGGACTCCCTGTTCGTACTTGATTCGGTCAAGTACTCGGGGGTTGAAGTGTGGCTTCTGTGCCATGTTGTCACCTCCTTAGTGGCTGATAATTCGATATTAGATTATATCTATTCGTATTTGCAACCCTCTTTCTGGCGCAATGTTCGGAAATCCTGCATGCTCACAGCGTTTCAGCATGTCAGGGTCATGTAAAAAAGTTTCAAAAAAAGATAACAGTGTGTCTAAATTGCATGGGTTATCTATTTATGCAACACTTGGAGCATGAACATTGAACAGTACATTCAAGAACAGACCGGGCTATCTACTCGCCAGATAGCCGAGAAATCTGGCCTGACCCAGTCACGCCTAAGCCGCCAGTTCAACGGAAACACCGCCCTAACACTAGACACCCTCAAAGACATCGCACTAGGAACCGGCCTAGACTTCCTAGACCTAGCAGTCAAAGCCAACCTGCTCAAACAAAACTATGTAGACAGGCTCCGCTCCAAAGGAGCCCTACTCAAAGCGACAGACGAAGAACTCGTTGCAGAAGTACTACGCCGCATGAGAAGCAACGCCCCCATAGACAAGAACGCACCATTCGCAACACAACCATTTGCCACTCACGAAGAAATGGCACGAGCAGAGCTAGCGGAAGAGCTCAAAAAGTCAGACGTAGACATAGCGGCATACCGGGAAACAGACGGAGATGAAATCGACTACGACTCATACAACTAGCGCGCAAGAGTACGCTAAAGCCTTGGGGCTACCCATCTACTACGATGACCTAACCCCAAGGCTCCGGGGTCTCTACCTCCCCCAAAGTAACTGCATATTCCTCCGACCAGACCAGCACCCCCACATGGAAAACTGGGTGCTCTGGCACGAAATAGGCCACTACCACACCAGGTCATCACATATTGCCAGCAGGAAAGACCGCAACAGCATTGAACAACGATGCGACAGATACGCCGCCATACAGTCCTTACCCCTTGGGCTACTCTGCAACAAAGACCTATACTCACCTGACCTAGCACAATGGGCCTACAACCTAAGAACTCCACCACGCGCACTTAAGACGCGCTTACAGTACCTAACATTCAACGAAAAGATGCTGCTACCAGAGCAGATAAAAATATAAGACCACCAGACAGGAGAGATCAAATGAGCTTCACCAAAGGAAATGTCAACGCTTACACAATGGGCAACAGCGCCAGAAGCTACATCGACACCAAGAAGGGAGAGATGCTCGCAGACCTTCTCTACAAACTTCATACCAACCAGCCGGTGCACCCACCGATTCCCTACGAGGAAGAGTCGCCAAAACCCAATTCTTTCCTCCACCCGTTCAAGGCTTCAAAGTGGGATATAAAAAGGGCCCGCAGGGAAGCCAAGATAAAGACCTTCAACCAGACGTTCGGGCAACTAGTGCAGGACTTGAACAATGGGGTAATCACCCGAGAAGCCGCTATTCAATACCTGGAATCGCAGGTACCAAGGTACCGCTAATCACTACCGCCCAGCCCATCGCCCGAAGGAAAACCATGCGCCCACCCCTGCCCATAGGAGCACACGGCGAGATAAGCGCTGTCAAAATCGCCAACGGTAAATGGCGAGCACGAGCATACTACCGCGACACCACCGGCAAGCGCAGGGACATTACCGCTAACGCGACCAGCAAAGCCGCTGCTGTAAATAAGCTCCGTGAAAAGATAGCGGCCTATCAGCCAGTCGAAGAAACTACCGCAACTATGCGGCTCAAAGACTTCACCCAAATTTGGCTCAAAGACTACAAAAAAACCGTCACCTTCAACACCTTTCGGCAGACAAGCCTCATTATCAAGAACTTCATCGAGCCAGTAGGTCAGATAAGGCTTAACGAGATCACCGTCCCCTGGCTTGAAAAGCAGATAGCCGCAGCAGGCGAAAAGCGTACCCGTGATGGACGCACCATTGGCGGCCCATCATCGGCCACCCGCCTACGCATCATGTACAAGATGATTCTAGGTGAGGCAGTGAGACTTGGCGCCTTACCAGTGAACCCTGCGGAGCAAACCCGTGCTGTAAAGATTGAGCGAGAGGCGGTCAAAGCGCTGTCACCGGAGCAAATGACCGAGCTAAGAAAGACAGTGCGAGATTTTTATCTGTCCTACCCCCACTGGACGCGGGCCAAAGAATGGATGCCTGACTTCATAGATTTCCTGGTGGGCACAGGTTGCCGTGTAGGGGAAGCGGTCTCTCTCAAATGGGATGATCTAGACCTCGAATCTGGGCTGTGCACGATTAGGTCTACCGCAATTATTGACTCCGGCGCGTCTGTTTATCAGCCTTATACCAAGACCAAAAACGACCGGGCTATTACTCTTCCTGGGTGGCTCATTGCTGTGCTCCGCGAGCGCGAGAGGCGATCGGGCGGGGAGGGTTTTGTTTTCACCGCAAAGGGTGGGGGGATGGTGAAGTATTCGGTGCTGACCCATAATTTTAAGAACTCCCTGGGTGGGAAGTTTGGGAAGATTACGCCGAAGATTATTCGTGCTTCGGTGGCAACGATGATTGAGCGTGAGCTTGGGCTTGAGGCGGCTGGGTTGCAGCTGGGGCATGATGATTTTAAGACTACGAAGAAGTCTTATATTGAGCGGCGTGGTGTTTCTGATGCTGTTGGGGTTTTGGGTGGTTTGTAGTCGGTCACTATAAACTCACTACTTTGGGCGTGGAATGTAGTGGTGTTCTATGGAGTTCTGGGAAGTTTGGATTATGCGGTTCGCCTAGTCATATGGACTTACCGGGAGTTCTATGGAGTCAGGGGAACACGCGATTA
>NZ_JBLXXT010000012.1:0-45209 GCF_048513575.1 Rothia sp. CCM 9417
ATCGGGTGCTACCTATGAAATTTTATCTGTAGCTTCTTCCCAAGTTTTTTTATTCTCCTGAGAATCCTTGGCTACCTTTGTTGCTATCGCCGTAGCAACTGCAACCAGTGTGATTGTCATAAATTTCTTCATGCCAACCTTTCAACCAAGGTGAGTGGGCGTACCAGGAATTGAACCTGGGACCTCTACATTATCAGTGTAGCGCTCTAACCGTCTGAGCTATACGCCCTTGGTGTTCATCAGAACGAAATATAACTTTACACAGATTTTGGAACCTTGCCAAATCGAAAAGATATGTTCTGACTCACATCCATTTTTGAGGTCAATAGCCACCTGCCCCATAAGCCCAAGGCGGCTCCCCTCCCCCGATAAGGGGGCTAGAAACCGCCATGAAAGCTACTGAGAGGTTTTCAAACCTATTCGTCAGTCAGAGTGACCCCCACGCCGCCAACAAGCTTAGCGGCGACATTGTAGAGCATGGCAGACAGGGTGCCCAGCAGAGTAAACAGAACAACATTGATAACCGAGATAATCGTGCTGTAGAGCGCTACCTGACCCAGCGACAGGTACTCCGAGATATCCACGGCGTCACCGGTAGTACCCAAGAGCTGCAGCAGGTCATTAATGCTCTGGAAAGCACCTGAAGCCTGCATAACCAGCCACAGGATCACAGCTGCAACAACCGTGACAATACCGACAGCCACCGAAAGCAGGAAGACCAGCTTAGCAACGGAGAAGGTGTCAACCTTTGCAACCACCAGACGGGCACGACGAATCTTAGACCGAGGGGCGGGACGAACCAGCGGCTTACGCTGAGGTCCTGCCGAACTGGAAGTGCCGCCAGCTCGGTTTCGAGCCTGCGAGGCACGCGGAGTGCCAGTTCGCGGTGCGGGGCGCGGGGCTGTGCCCTTGCTATTGGTACTCACTAGTTACCTCCGTGTGCTTCTGCGGAATCGGCATCAATATCCGCCGGTGATGTGTCATTTTCTAAAGTTACTTCATCTGCCGGATTTTCTAAGCTTTCGGCACCGTTTTCGTCGGTGTCTTCTGCCTCATCAATGTTGCGTTCAAAGTTGCGAGCAACTTCAAGAATCTCATCATTCTTACCGGGCTTAGCAAAGATAACACCCATGGTATCGCGGCCCTTAGCGGGAACCTCGGCAACAGCGGTACGAACCACCTTGCCCGATTGCATAACAACCATGACCTCATCTTCTTCACTCACAATGAGGCCACCCACCAGATCACCACGGTCTTCTGCCAGCTTTGCGACCTTGATACCTAAGCCACCACGCCCCTGAACGCGGTACTGATCAACCTGGGTGCGCTTAGCATAACCACCAGCGGTGACAACGAAAACAAAGGAGTCATCGGTGACGACGTTGGCTGACAAAAGCTCATCGCCTTGACGGAACTTCATGCCGGTTACACCGGATGTCGCACGACCCATGGGGCGCAAGGCTTCGTCGCTGGCAGTAAAGCGTAGCGACTGCCCATGCCTAGAGATCAGGAGCAGGTCGTCCTCAGCGCTTGCCAGCTGGGCAGAGACCAGCTCATCACCCTCGCGCAGATTAATCGCAATCACACCTGCGGCACGGTTGGTGTCATAGTCAGACAGCGCGGTCTTCTTGACCAGGCCCCGCTTAGTGGCAAGCACCAGGTACGGAGCATCCTCATAGGACTTCAGCTCCATGACCTTTGCTATGGTTTCTTCGGGCTGGAAAGCTAACAGATTAGCAACATGCTGGCCCTTGGCGTCACGCCCTGCTTCCATCAGCTCGTAAGCCTTGGTACGGTACACACGCCCCAGGTTAGTGAAGAAGAGAATCCAGCTGTGAGTGGAAGTCACAAAGAAGTGTTCCACCACATCGTCGCCACGCAGAGCAGCACCCTTGATTCCCTTGCCACCACGATGCTGGGACCGGTATTGGTCGCTCCGGGTACGCTTGACGTAGCCACCACGGGTAATGGTAACGACCATTTCCTCTTCGGGGATCAGGTCTTCCATCGACATATCACCGTCGTAGCCCATCAGAATCTTGGTCCGGCGCTCATCACCGTAACGGCCAACAATCTCTGAGAGCTCCTCGGAGATAATAGTGCGCTGGCGGTCCTCAGAAGCGATGATGGAGTTGTACTCGTCAATCATGCGCATGAGCTCATCGTGACGATCCTGGATCTTCTGACGCTCCAGAGCAGCCAGGCGACGCAGCTGCATGTTGAGGATAGCCTGAGCCTGAGCCTCATCAATATCCAGAAATTCCATCAGCCCGGTACGTGCTTCATCGGCGGTGGGTGAACGACGAATGAGGGCAATAACCTCATCCAGGGCATCCAGAGCCTTCAGCAGGCCGCGCAGAATATGCGCTTCTTCCTCAGCCTGGCGTAGACGGTACCGAGTACGGCGAACGATAACTTCCATCTGGTGGTTAACCCAGTGGCGGATGAAGGCATCGAGTGAAAGCGTGCGGGGCACACCATCCACGATAGCCAGCATGTTAGCCGAGAAGTTTTCCTGCAGCTGGGTGTGCTTATAGAGGTTATTCAGCACAACCTTGGGCACCGCATCACGCTTGAGCACGATGACCAGTCGCTGACCGGTACGGCCAGATGTTTCATCGCGTAGATCAGCGATGCCGGTAATTTTGCCATCCTTGACCAGTTCAGCAATTTTGACAGCCAGGTTATCTGGGTTGGCCTGGTAGGGCAATTCAGTGACGACGAGGCAGGTGCGGCCATGGATTTCTTCGACGTTCACCACGGCACGCATGGTGATAGAACCACGCCCGGTCCGGTAGGCATTTTCAATGCCCTTATGACCCAAGATAGTGGCGCCGGTGGGGAAGTCAGGACCCTTAATACGGGCAATCAGCGCCTCAAGAAGCTCTTCGTTCGAGGCCTGCGGGTTCTGCAAGAACCACTGCACACCCTCGGCTACTTCACGCAGGTTATGCGGCGGAATATTGGTGGCCATGCCCACGGCGATACCCGATGAGCCGTTAACCAGCAGGTTGGGAAAGCGGGAGGGTAGGACAACAGGTTCCTGATTCTTACCGTCGTAGTTGGGCTGGAAATCTACGGAGTCCTCGTTGATATCCCGTACCATCTCAAGCGCCATGGGGGCCATCTTGGTTTCGGTGTAACGGGGAGCTGCCGCACCGTCGTTACCTGGTGAACCAAAGTTACCCTGCCCCAGGGCCAGGGGGTAGCGCATGACCCAGTCCTGAATCAGACGAACCAGGGTGTCATAAATAGCGGAGTCACCGTGGGGGTGGTACTGCCCCATCACTTCGCCCACAACGCGGGCACACTTGTTGAAGGAGCGTTCGGGGCGGTAGCCACCGTCATACATCGCGTAAATGACGCGACGGTGCACAGGCTTGAGGCCATCGCGCACATCGGGAAGCGCACGGCCAATAATGACCGCCATAGCGTAGTCCAGGTAGGAGCGTTCCATTTCGGAGCGTAGGTCAACTACCTCGACCTTATCGCCGGGCCCCTCTGGGGTATCAAGCAGCTGGCCCTCTAGGGGCTGTTCTGAGCCCTTGGTGTTATCGTCGCTCATAAGTTCCTCTTCTTTGTCCTTGACCTATATATTCCAGATTTTGCATATATTCCCTTTGTGGAATAAATGCCTTAGATATCAAGGAAACGAATGTCTTTTGCGTTCTGCTGAATAAACTCTCGACGGGCTTCGACGTCCTCACCCATCAAGATGGAGAAAATCTGATCAGCGGCAGCAGCATCTTCCATGCGAACCTGCAGCAGGGTGCGGCGAGCAGGATCCATGGTGGTATCCCAGAGCTCGGTGTAGTCCATCTCACCCAGACCCTTGTAACGCTGAATGCCATTATCCTTGGGCAGGCGCTGGCTCTTGGCATAACCACGCTCTAAGGCAACATCGCGCTCAGCATCCGAGAAGACGTAGTCGTGCGGAGCATTAGACCATTTGATCCGGTACAGCGGAGGCTGAGCCAGATAGACGTAGCCTGCCTCAATCAAGGGACGCATGTAGCGGAAGAGCAGGGTCAGTAGCAGGGTAGTGATGTGCTGGCCATCGACGTCCGCATCGGCCATCAGCACAACCTTGTGGTAGCGAGCCTTCTCAATGTTGAAGTCCTCACCGATGCCGGTTCCAAAAGCGGTAATCAGTGACTGGATCTCAGCGTTTGATAGGGCGCGGTCAAGGCGAGCGCGCTCAACGTTAAGAACCTTGCCGCGCAGGGGCAAGATAGCCTGGGTCTCGGGGTTACGGCCGCGTACAGCAGAACCACCCGCGGAGTCACCTTCCACCAGATAAATCTCGGATACCGAGGGGTCCTTTGACGAGCAATCCTTGAGCTTACCCGGCATAGAACCGCTCTCCAGCAGGCCTTTACGGCGGGTGGTTTCACGCGCCTTACGGGCCGCCAGACGCGCCTGGGCAGAGGTGATAGCCCTGCGGACAATCTCTTTACCGGTTGAGGGGTTACGTTCCAGCCAGTCGCCCAGTTGGTCCATAATGACGCGCTGAACAAAGGCTTTAACCTCGGAGTTACCCAGCTTAGTCTTTGTCTGGCCCTCAAACTGGGGTTCAGAAATCTTGACTGAGACCACGGCGGTAAGACCTTCACGGACATCCTCACCGGTCAGATTGTCGTCCTTTTCACGCAGGAGCTTGTTCTCACGAGCAAAACGGTTAATCAGGGTGGTCAGTGCAGCACGGAAGCCCTCTTCGTGGGTACCGCCCTCGTGGGTGTTGATGGTGTTGGCATAGGTGTGGACCGACTCCTTGTAGGCAGCAGTCCACTGCATAGCAACTTCCAGGCTCATCATGCGGTCGGTGTCTTCGGTTTCAAAGGCGATGACATCATCGTGCACGGTCGCAAGCTTCTTTGAAGTGTTCAAGAAGTTGACGTAGTCGTAGAGGCCGTTCTCGTACATGTAGGTGACGCTCTTGTAACCCTCAGCGCTGGGGCCGACCTGGTTGAGTGGTAGGGTAGCGGGTTTGTCCTCACCGGCAACCTCATCACCTTCGTGCAGCTCTCGCTCATCGGTCAGACGGATAGTCAGACCCTTGTTGAGGAAGGCCATCTGCTGGAAGCGAGCACGGAGGGTCTCGAAATCAAAATCGACGGTTTCAAAGATTTCGGGGTCGGGGTAGAAGGTCTGCGTGGTGCCGGTAGCGTCGGTGGCTTCACCGCGAGTCAGGGGCTTAGCGGTTTTACCGCCGTTAGCGTAGCTGATGTGCCAGCTGTAGCCCTGGCGGCGCACTTCGGTTTCAACGCGTGTTGAGAGAGCGTTAACGACCGAGATACCCACGCCGTGTAGACCACCCGATACCGCATAGCCGCCGCCACCAAACTTACCGCCCGCGTGCAGAATGGTCATAACAACTTCAACGGTGGGCTTTTTCTCGGTGGGATGTTCATCTACGGGAATGCCTCGCCCGTTATCGGAGACTCGAACTGCGCCGTCTTTTTGAATGACGACCTCGATGAGGTCCGCGTATCCGGCCAGAGCTTCGTCGACAGAGTTATCGACGACTTCATAGACCAGGTGGTGCAGGCCGCGTTCCCCGGTTGAGCCGATGTACATACCGGGGCGCTTTCGCACAGCTTCAAGGCCTTCGAGGACCGTGATGTCGGCGGCGCCGTATTCGTGGGAAGTTTCTTCAGTTGCCACGGGTGATTAGGCTCCTTGCATGGTCGGTATCGCGCCCAATGGTCAGGCACAAGATGCTGGCAGTATAGGCAGACAGATCATCAAGGCCCGCTTATTCTGGGCGCGCGTATTCTCTGCCAATTCTACCGCACCGGGGCTTTTTCTCCCCGCTTTACAAGGTTTTAGAGGGCTATCTGCTCGCAGAAGGCGCTTATTTGGCCTTCCCAGTGCTTTACCCCCTCAGCCTGTAGGCTCTCACAGCTTGAGGGGTCAAACCGTCCAGAGGCGATTTTTCCAGTAATTTACCCGTAAGTATCTCGTGGCCCGCGACCACCGGGGGCCACCCGCAGCCCCTTTTTCCAGGAGGGGGCGTTGGGGCCGAAGGCTTTGACATCACGCACCACCTCATCACCTAGCTCGCTGTTAAAGCGGCGAATGATGTCGTATTTCATGTGCCGCACCTGCACAGCCCAAGCTGTTGATTCGCAACGGACGGTGATAACCCCATCATCAAAGCTGTCCGGGGTAGTTTTGCTTGCCAGTTGCGGTCCCACCAGTTTGTCCCAGCGAGCCATGACCGATGAAACTGCCAAAGGGGTACTCCAGCCCCGCTCCATCATGACGCGATCCAAGAGGCCAGCCAGGCTTTGGGGATCCCTGACACTGGGCCCAGGCCCGGAGTACCCCCCGAGCTGGCCGGCAGTCGATAGGGAGTTGTACCGTTTGACTTTTGCACCGGGTTCAGCGTTCATCACCCGACCGAAATCTTTAATGATTTTTCGGCCGGCTAGGCCCTGAACCCGCAGTTCACCGCGAGCTTCTTTAGCCGCTCGGATACGACTCAAGAGAGCGGCGGGGGCATCTAGACCATCCGCATTATATTCTGTATAAGGAATATCTTTGCTCATGGTGACTATTCCGCACTGTCCATACGATGGTTGAAGCTTTCATCAACATCTGCTTTGCCCTGGTCAACACGAACCAGCACAATCTGTCCTAGCTCCTGGGGTATATCGCTCACTACAGCACAGGTTACAAGAACCTGTTCAGCACCTGCCACAATCGCGCCCAGACGGTGACGGCGAGCAGTATCTAACTCAGCAAAAACATCGTCAAGAATCAAAATTGGGGATGCCCCTGTCGAATCATTATCTGCAAGGTGAACATACCAGGCAGCAAGTTTAAGGGCTAGAGCATAAGACCAGCTTTCACCGTGGGAAGCAAAACCTTTCACAGGGATCCCGCCGAGTTCTAGGGCCAGGTCATCACGATGGGGCCCTACCAGGGTTATTCCTCGTTCCACCTCTTCAGACCGTTTTTGTTCCAGGGCACGGATAAGTGCCTGTTTTATATCCTCTACACCCATGAGAGCTGCCTGGGGGAGAGTTTGACCCGAGATCGTAGGGAAGACAGTAGATTCGTAGTTGATGCTGACGCTTTTTGAGCCATCAGTTAATTGCCCATAGGCACGCTGAAGCTGGGGAAGCACCAGCGAAAGAGTCCGCAGCCGAGCCTGCAAGAGGTAAGCCCCGCTAGTAGCTAGTTGCTGATTCCAGACCTCTAGAGTGAACGCATCTTCTTGCACAGATACACGGCGGCCCCGCATAGATTTCAGCAGGGAGTTTCGCTGACGCAAGATTTTCTCGTACTCAGAACGATATGCGGCCACAGCTGGGCGCAAAGAAACTGCTAGGTCATCGATAAAGCGTCTTCGTCCGACTGGCTCACCTTTGACAAGTTGCAGGTCTTCGGGAGAAAACAGGACGGTTCTTGTGACGCCAAGAGCTTCTCTTGCCCGGACGGGAGCTGCCCTATTGATACGCACCCGATTACTTTTCCCAGGAGCTATCTCAAATTCGAGGACCGTTTGTTGGTTGCCCCGAACGGTGCGGGTACGAATGTAAGCGCGTTGGGCCCCCACACGTACGAGCGGTGAATCCTGGCTGACCCGGTGAGAGGCAAGTTGCGCGGTGTAGTCAACTGCCTCGATGATGTTGGTTTTACCCACCCCGTTAGGGCCAAGAAAAACGGTGACGCCGGGGGTCAGCGGCAGGTTCAGTAGTCGATAGGTGCGGTAGTCCATCAAGGATAGGTGGTCGATGTACAGCGCGTACTCCTTGACGTTATGAGAGGGGGCTGAGAAAGAACCTTTACTGGTTCTGCAGGCGGATAGGCATTAGCAGGTAACGGTAGTTTTTCTCGTCCTCAGCCTGCCAGTCTTCCTGTTCAGAGAGTACAACGGGCTTGCGAGGGTCGGTGAAAGAGAACCTCACAAATTTGTTGGAAGCAAAGGTATGGAGGCCTTCGGACAGGTAGCTGGGGTTGAAGGCAACCGTAATATCTTCACCGTGAAGATGTGCCTGCAGGGTTTCGGATGCCTGAGCGTCTTCGCCTGTGCCGGCGTCGAGGGTTACCTGGCCCTGGCTGAAAGCAAGACGAACAGGGGTGTTTCGTTCGGCTACCAGTGATACGCGGCGAACAGCCTCCATCAAATCTGAGGTACGGATAATTGCGTGTACCGGGGTGACTTCGGGAAAGAGCGAACGAATCTTGGGGTATTCGCCGTCTACGAGCAGGCTTGTCGTCCGGCGGGAGTCAGATTCAAAGCCTACAAGTTCGTGGCTGTTAGAGAGAGCAATAGAAAGATCACCGGCACCACCGAGTGTCTTGGCGACCTCCGACAGTGTTTTAGCTTTGATGAGGGTTGCTGTTGAGATGGAAGGGTCTGTGGGGTTCCAGGTCAGTTCACGCATGGCTAGACGGTAACGGTCGGTAGCCAGCAGGGTGATCTGATCACCTTCAATTTCCATACGAACACCGGTCAGAATTGGCAGGGTGTCGTCTTTGGAAGCTGCTACCGATACCTGGCTCACTGCTTTAGCGAATTCGGTACCTTCCACGGTGCCTGAGATTGCCGGTAGCGCTGGGAGTTCCGGGTAGTCGTTCACAGGCATTGATGAGAGGTTGAAGTTTGAGGAACCGCATGAGAGATGGACTTTACCTTCGTGCAGTTCAAAGAGAACGTCTGCCTTAGGTAGAGAACGGCAAATCTCAGCAAGCAGGCGGCCTGATACGAGAGCTTGGCCTTCTTGGGCAACATCAGCTGCGATATTTAGCTTTGCTGAGGTTTCGTAGTCAAAACTTGCGATGGATACTTCACCTGAAACTGCCTTGATGAGCAGACCTGAAAGGACAGGCACCGGAGGGCGAGGGGAGAGGGAACGAGCGGTCCAGCTAACCGCCTCTGCCAGGGTGTCGCGTTCAACAGTAAATTTCACTGGAGCACCTTCCAAATCTCAAAACAGTAGAAGCCCGCGATAACGGGCATATTCAGACTCTCAGTCTACCGGACTCATCCCCTCTTGAACCTATGACCCTAGCCCTATCTGAGCCTTGGCTTTGGGCAGAGATCCGAAAACTACAGAAGAGCGTTCCCAAAAGAGTGCGAATTTCTGTAATTACAGAGAGTTCTTACAAGGGGGTGAGCAACCCGCTAGGGCCATGTAATTACAAGAACTCTCGCCAGGGGAAACAGGATCGGGACATTTTTTTGTTATTTGCCTTTTCTTCTTTAAAGGTCGTAGTGTTAATAACCCTTGTGAAAACTGTGGAAAACTCAATTTGAACCCAGCAAATCAAGGATTTCCCTGTGGGGCTATTGTGTAGAAGTAAGGCCCAATCTGTGAATGAATAGTGTATGAATATTTATGCAAAAAATGAACTGCACACCTTTTGAATATCTATGCACTTAACCTCCACATTAAAACCCCGCCAATAGTAAGTTATCCACAGGGGTGTTGAAAGCCCATTTCTAGCGTGATGCGTCCCTGGAACCCTGTTTGATGCGGTTCGTCAACTCAGTTACCTGGTTGAAAATAGGCCTACGTTCGGCCATCAGATTGCGAATCTTCCGATCGGCGTACATAACAGTGGTGTGGTCACGGTCGCCCAGCTCCTGACCAATACGGGGCAGGGACATGTCCGTGAGCTCTCTCAACAGGTACATTGCAATCTGACGGGCATTGACCAGAGTCCTGCTCCGTGACTTGGAGCGTAAATCCTCAAGAGTGACATCAAAGTATTCCGCAGTAGCAGAAAGAATCTGCGAAGCAGTAATCTCGGGGGCACCATCATCGAGCAAAAGGTCCTTGAGTACCTGTTCAGCCAGTTGCATATCAACGGCCTGCTGCTGCAAGGACGCAAAAGCGGTCACACGAATCAGCGCACCTTCAAGCTCACGGATATTGGTTGAGATATGCGAGGCAATATACTCCATGACATCATCGGGAACATTGAGCCCCTCATTCTGGGCTTTCTTGCTCAAAATGGCGATACGCGTTTCTAGCTCAGGCGGCTGAACATCGGTAATCAAACCCCACTCAAAACGCGACCTCATACGCTCTGCAAAACCTGTGAGCTGCTTGGGCGGTAAGTCCGATGTAATCACGACCTGCTTCTGATGGTTATGCAGGGCATTGAAAGTATGGAAGAACTCTTCCTGGGTGCTATCTTTACCTGCCAGAAACTGAATATCGTCAATCAGGAGCATATCGACGTTACGATAAATCTGCTTGAACGACGTATCGTTCTTGTCTCGAATCGAGTTAATGAAATCGTTGGTGAACTCTTCTGAATTCACGTAGCGTACTCGAAGCCCTGGGTAGAGACTCTTGGCATAGTGACCGATGGCGTGAAGCAGATGGGTCTTACCCAGCCCCGAACCACCGTAAATAAAGAGTGGGTTATAGGCAGAGGCAGGGGTCTCCGAGACAGCGAAGGCGGCCGCATGGGCAAAGCGATTGGACTGGCCAATCACAAAGCTATCAAAAGTGTATTTAGGGTTCAGCCGGGCTGTTGAGTCCCACGTACTAGATTCTCTGGGGCTTTCCTGACGAGGCTCAACATCGTGGGAGATACTCTGCCCAGAGTAGTTGTCTGTATCGGCAACCGCCGGAACATCAGAGATGTCTGAAGGCGCATCGGCTACTCCTTGCTGTTCAGAGCCGCGGTCAATAAACCCGCTGGTAGCTTCTGCCTGTGCCGGTTCAATAAAACTGGTGGGGGAGTGATCTACTACTGCCGTCGCCTGTTGCTGCGCTACCGATGACGAAGGCTCAGCAGCAACTTCTGGCTTCTTCTCAAGGCTGGTATCAATGATGAAAGCCTCAGTCACACCGGGCCCAAAAGTAGCCCTAATTGCTTCTTGCAGGGAGCCTTTGAGCTCATGCTGGAAAATATCACGGGTAAATTCGCTGGGGACCGCAATCAGCAGAACATTGCCCATGAAAGCATGAGGCTGAGCCAGCCCAATATGTGCGCGGTGGCGTTGCGCTACCGATGTATCGGCACGCAGCAGGGTCACCAAGTGCATCCACTTCTTTTGAAGCTCAGGATCCATATAATCGCCCACAGGCTCTCCTTACAAGACGCGCAACTAGAAAACTTACCCACAGCTTACCCATAGATACCCTGAGAATATCACCATGTTATCCACAGGGTGGATAAGATGTGAATTGCTGGTGGGGTACCTGTCCACAGTATGTGATTAAAGTGCGGTTTGCCAGCTTAAAGTCGTGAAAAATACAACTTACAACTTTTTGCGAAGACCTGTGGATAACCTGCGCTAAGAGATTCTTATCGACAAGCTATCCACAGATGTGCCTAACCTCTCTCCACTGCCTGTGATTAAAGACCTACGCCCCTTAGGCTTGACCTTGTATAGCCCCGTCTTCTAGAGTTGATTAGTCAAAGTGTGCTAGGAGTATGCCCATACTAGGTATGCCCCGCCCTCAACGGCGGCCTACACATCAGCAAGAAGCGTCAACCTGTTCGAAGAACTGTTGAAAGGTTGGCCCCCGTACCAACCACTTTTGGAGTAACCAGATGAGCAAGCGGACTTTCCAGCCGAATAATCGCCGCCGCGCCAAGAAGCACGGTTTCCGTCTTCGTATGCGCACCCGCGCAGGCCGCGCTATCCTCGCGAACCGTCGTTCAAAGGGCCGCGCAAGCCTCTCAGCATAAGGCTTTACTATCTCCTAACCAATCGGCCTTCACTCCATGCAGGCCAGCGTACTAACGCAGCCCGCCGAGACAGACCGAACCGAAAGGGGAGAGCACGTGCTGGCACAGCAGCACCGGATGAGAGCTTCGGCTCAATTCTCACAGACTACACGTTCCGGCGTCCGATCAGGACGCCGGAACTTAGTTCTATATACAGCCAAATTAAACGAGGAACCAACCCTTATCGGTTTCATCGTTTCTAAAGCCGTGGGTAACGCCGTTACCCGCAACAAAACCAAACGCCGCCTTCGAGAACTAAGTGCCCACTTTCTGACAGAGCATCCCGAGGGCTATTCCATTGTGCTCAGAGCCCTACCGGCCGCGGCCTCAGCTAGCTATGCTGAGCTTGCCTCCGACCTCGAAAGCGCTCTTCTATCCAACCTCAAAAAACTCGGGGGCAATCCCAATAATCATGGCCTTGCCGCTACCCCCGTCGCCCCTCATGGAGAGGAACTCTAAAACACATGAGTGCCTCCCGATACACCGCCCCCCAGGAACCCACCCCTAGCGACAAGGACATCCTGCTAGAAAAAGCTCCCCACGAGTTTGTGGTTCCGACCTCTCTGACCCAAGCGGTGCTGGTCCTACCTCAGAACCTTCTAATCGCTTTTATCAAGATTTACCGAGCTATCGTTTCGCCCCTCTACGGCAACGTATGCCGGTACTACCCAACATGCTCCGCCTACGGGCTAGAAGCAGTTACAAGCCACGGTGCCATCCGCGGCCTCTCTCTTACCGTTCGCCGTATTCTGCGGTGCCATCCCTGGGCTACGGGCGGTCTTGACCCTGTTCCGGCCGGCAAACGCACTTTTGCGCCCGGCCAGGAACCTAAGATAATTCTTCTAAACCATCCACACCGGCACCATCACCACCAGTAACTTCTCGGTGCTAGTGCTTGTCCACCACAACCGGCTCACATCTCGCTGAGCCAGGGAGAGATACATGTTCGACATCATTCTCTGGCCCTTCAAATGGATTGTTTCTGCAGTCCTTTGGGCATTTCATGAACTTTTCACCGCTATCGGCATGGACCCCGGATCGGGCGTCACCTGGGTATTGGCCATCATCGGCCTCACCCTTGTCATGCGAACCCTGACGATCCCGCTTTTTATGAAGCAAATCAAGGCCATGCGTGGCATGCAGGAACTGCAACCTGAGCTTGCTAAGCTCCAGGCCAAATACAAAGGGAAAACCGATCAACTTTCCCGCCAAGCGCGGGCTCAGGAACAGATGGCGCTTTACAAGGAAAAGGGCTCTAACCCGCTAGCATCCTGCCTGCCTATTATCGTGCAGATGCCCATCTTCCTCGGCCTTTTTCAGGTGCTCAACGGTATCCCTAAGGCGGCAGCTAATGGCCAGGGCATCCTGATCCTTGACAATGTTAAGGTCGAAGAATTCAACGACGCCTATATCTTTGGTGCCCCCCTCTTCTCCACCATGACGCACCCCGGCAACGGCAACCACACCGCAACTATTGCCCTGGCCGCAATCATGGTAGTGCTGATGAGTGCAACCCAGTTCTACATCACCAAGCAACTCTCAGCTAAGAACATGTCGGATGCCGCTAAGGAATCCCCCATGTACCGCCAGCAGCAGATTATGCTCTATATTTTGCCTCTAATCTTCGCAATCTCCGGTATCAACTTCCCCCTAGGTGTGCTGATCTACTGGACCGTTTCTAACTTCTGGACCCTGGGCCAGCAGTACTGGGTTATCAAGAACAACCCCACCCCCGGTTCTCAGGCTGAACGCGAACTCAACGAACGCCGTGCCGCTAAGGGCCTTCCGCCCGTTGGCAAGACCAAGGAACAGCACGAGCAGGAACTTGCTGAACAGCGTGAACGCGCAGCCCGCGGGCAGCGCCAGCAGCCTGTCAGTAAGAAGCGCCAGAAGCAACAGAATAAAAAGAAAAATTAGCGGTAGCTACAGGAGAAAACATCATGACTGAAGCCCCCGAAACACCGGATGCCGCGCTAGAAGACAACTTTGAAGACGAAGGTGACATTGCCGCTGACTACCTTGAAGAGCTCCTCGATATCGCCGATATCGATGGAGACATTGACATCGAGGTACGTAACGGCCGCACCTATCTTTCCGTAGTCACTGAAGACGGTAACAATGAGGACCTTCAAGCCCTCGTGGGTAAGAACGGCGAAGTGCTCGACGCTCTTCAAGAGCTAGTGCGCCTCTCTGTGCTGGCCACTACCGGCCAGCGCACCCGCCTGATTTTGGATATTGCAGAGTTCCGGGCTGGCCGCCAGCAGGCGCTGCTCACCATAGCCGAAACAGCTATCGCTCAGGTCAAAGAAACAGGGCAGGAAGTCCACCTGGAGCCCCTGGGCTCCTACGAGCGCAAACTGATTCACGACATCGTGGCAACCCACGGTCTCTACTCTGAGTCTGAGGGCTCCGGGCCCGGCCGCCACATCGTCATTGCACCGGTAGAGGACTAAAACGTGAGTGAAGAAAATACCCAGCTACCTGAACTGGTCGGCCCCTCCCTGGTGGCTGCTGACCAAATCTTTGGTGACCGCCTCCCCCTTGCCGAACGCTACGTTGAGCATTTGGCAACTAGCGGTATTGAGCGTGGTCTGATTGGTCCGCGTGAGGTTCCTCGTCTCTGGGAGCGCCACGTGCTCAACTGCGCAGTTATCGAGGAGCTTATTGAGAAGGATGCCAAAGTGGTGGATGTAGGCTCCGGAGCGGGGCTTCCAGGGCTCTGTCTGGCTATTGCCCGCCCAGACCTCCAGATAACTCTGATTGAGCCTCTGGAGCGCCGAGTTATTTGGCTGACAGAGGTAGTTGAGGACCTGGGATTAGACAACGTAGGCATCCTGCGCTCGCGGGCTGAACAGGCCGTAGGGCAGGTGGAAGCAGACTATGTGACTGCTCGTGCCGTATCTGCCCTGGTAGGGCTTCTGGATATCACTCTGCCGATTCTGCGCGGTACCGGCCAGCTTCTTGCTCTCAAAGGGAAGAGTGCGGCAGATGAGATTACTAAAGCATCCAAAAAACTTACCCGATATGGAGCGAGGGAAACTGAGATTCTTATTGCAGGTCAAGACCTGCTAGAAGAACCCACCACAGTGGTTCGGGTTAGTTTGTAAAACCCACTAGAACTGGCACTCTTCCCTAAGGTCCGGCAGTCCTGAGCGAACTGCCGGACCTTTTTGTTGCCTAGTGCATGGTAAAACCGGGGTGTCGGCATTGAGATTTTAAGGAGTGTTTCATGTGAAACATAAAATAAAATTTTATAAAACAACCTATATAAAGCGCTCTATGTGTAGAGCTTTAGAGTTTCCTCAGGAAGCGGGTAGTCTTATACAGACGAGAACATAGACCTACCCAGGGGAGAACCCGGTGCCCACTATCTCAAACATTCCTGATTTTGGCTTACCCCCAGAACCTCAAGATGCGACCGCTAAGCCCGATCGCGGTTCCCATGTTTCACGTGAAACACGTGAAAAACTCGAACGCACCGACAGTGTAGCCATTACCCAAAACCCCATTGCACAGCAGGCATACAGCGCTAAGCAACAACTGCAGCAACTTGATGGTGAGCAGCTGGGAAGGCCCGCTGAAGCCCGAATCTTTACCATCTCTAACCAAAAAGGTGGAGTTGGCAAGACATCTACTGCCGTCAATCTTGCTGCCGCCTTTGCAAGTAAGGGAATGAATGTCTTGGTCATTGATAATGACCCGCAGGGGAATGCCTCGACAGCACTGGGTATCGATCACGGTATTGACGTTCCATCGATTTACGACGTACTGGTCGATGATAAACCACTGGCGGATATCGTCCAGCCGTGCCCCGACCTTGAAAACCTGTGGTGTGCACCTTCTAACATTGATCTTGCAGGTGCTGAGATTGAGCTGGTTTCTATGGTTGCCCGTGAAACCAGGCTCAAGAATGCACTTTCAGATTATATGGCGGCTCGGGAAATGGCGGGGGAGCCTCGGCTGGACTATGTCTTCATTGACTGCCCTCCCAGCCTGGGGCTGCTCACCATTAATGCCTTTGTTGCCGCTCGTGAAGTCCTCATCCCTATTCAGTGCGAATACTATGCGCTGGAAGGGCTGAGTCAGCTCCTAAAAAATATCACTATGATTCAGAAGCACCTCAATGCAAATCTGCATATTAGTACCATCCTTCTCACCATGTATGACGGTCGAACCAATCTTTCTGCTCAGGTAGCAGAAGAGGTGCGTGAACATTTCCCTGAACAGGTTCTCGATGCTGCTATTCCTCGGTCGGTGCGTATCTCTGAGGCACCAAGCTACCAGCAGACCGTCATCAGCTACGATCCGCAGTCATCGGGTGCAATTGCTTACCTTAAGGCCGCCGTTGAAATTGCCCACCAGGGTGACTAGCGCCTTGTAAAGAATCTTTATCTGATAAATATTTTTTCTAAAGCTAAAAGAAGACACTGGAATCTCGCTGTCTAGCAAGACCAGTGTCTTTCTATGAGCTTTTACTCCATTAGACTTGGACAAGAAACAAAACCTAAGTGGCATGGAGGTCCGTATGGCAGAAAAGAAGCGTGGGTTAGGTAGGGGGCTAGGTGCTCTTATTCCCGAGGGTACTAAGTCACAAGCTACCCAAGATACGCCCGATAATAAGGCGCCTGCTAGGTCTACTCGCAGCTCTACCTCGAAAGCCGCTGCAACTAAGTCGGAGAAAAATACCGAGAAGCCTAAGTCTGTTTCACGTGAAACACCCAAGAAAAAACGTCCAGAGAAACGCGCCGATATGGGAGCTGCCTTGCGGAGCACTACAGGGTCACGTCGCCCAGTAGATTTCTTCTTCGGGGAGGACAGCGCAAAAGAAGCAGCCGCATCGGAGATCCTAGTACCCGTTCCAGGTGCAAACTTTGCGACCCTCAATGTTACTGATATTCACCCCAACCGTAAGCAACCCCGAACTGATTTTGATGAGCACGATATGCAAGAGCTCGTGCACTCCATCAAAGAAATCGGTGTTTTGCAGCCCATCGTGGTGCGTCCCAGCCGCGAAAATGGCCTTGAAAAGTACGAGCTTATTATGGGTGAGCGCCGTTGGCGTGCAACCCAGCGTGCCGGTCTCGATACCATTCCTGCCATTATCCGTGAGACTCAAGATGAAGATCTCCTCCGTGATGCTCTGCTGGAAAACCTGCATAGGTCCCAGCTCAACCCTATTGAAGAAGCGGCTGCTTACCAGCAGCTTCTTGAAGAGTTTGGGACTACCCAAGAGCAGTTGGCCCAGCGTATCGGACGTTCCCGCCCTCAGATTTCTAATACCATCCGACTGCTCAAATTGCCTGCTCTGGTCCAGAGGCGGGTAGCTGCTGGGACTATTTCAGCCGGGCATGCTAGGGCTCTTCTAGGGCTAAAAAAAGCCTCCGAGATAGAAACACTCGCTCAGAAAATTGTGAATGAGGGCCTATCTGTTCGTGCAGTTGAAGAGTTTGTATCAGCTGGTACTGAGGGTAAGAAGCCGCAAGAACCCAAGACCACTAAGGTCCAGGACCACTCCCAGCGCCTTGACTACCTTGCGGATGCCCTTGGTGACAAGCTTGATACTAACGTCAAAATTTCCCTAGGCGCGCGCAAAGGGAAGATGACGATTGAATTTGCCTCAGTTGATGATCTAAACCGTATCCTTGATCTCATCGACCCCAAGATAAACAAAAAGTAGGTTTGTTCTGGTGTGGGCATTCCTTGCCGGCCCTGTGTTTGCTAAGGATCTAGGCGGTGCTAACTTAGCCATAAATGGACGAGCTGTTTCACGTGAAACAGCTCGTCCATTTATAAATATTTGCGCTTCAGTAGGCAGTTGCGCAAGGAAAATGGTAAGGGGTCGAAGAATGCTCTGTCTTACCCTTTTTGAGCTGGATAGGGCCTCTTTCGATGTTTTTAAGGGATCCAGAGGAGGCTAAAACCCCTCAGTGGCCGTCTAAGGGGCTATTTTTATGCCAGATAGGTATTTATCTACTCTAGGTGGCTTTAGGGCCTTAGGGGCGAATCTGGAGGCTGTATTTTTTCTTGAGGTCACCTAAAAAACTGTTCTACCGCGAGCCGTCAGGCTAGGGAATCAAATCTTGAGAGCAGCTTACCCCGGAACTATAGGGATAGTTCTTTGGCAAAGAGATGGGGTGCCTCTAGGTATGCCCCTTTGAAGCAGAATCGGGGTAATGTGTATTTGACTGCATTAACTGCACTAGCGCAGTGGTAACTCAATACCGATCTGCTTAGGGCTCTAGGGTATCGCAAAATGGTCCGAAAATCAGACTTCTCTATATTTATCCCTCATCTAGAATATTTTACTGTCATAGAGGATATTTAAAAGGGGATCGAGCTGGAGAGCATTCCAGAATTCATCATGGGAACTTTATTTTTAGCTTTAACCGCTGGTGGTGAATATGTTGTTGGGCGATGGGGAATCGATAAAGTTCGGTGCGGTGAAATAAGAAATAAAATTAATAAATAAAGTTTTTTAGGGATATTCTGACGCAACCTATGGATAATTACGGTTCGGTGGTAGCACCGGAGTTTTTACCTGGAGTGGAAAAATTATCTGGTGATATCGGGTCTAATTCTCTCCTCTTTAATCTTGAAAAACCCCTTGATTCACTAAATGGAAAGTAGGGGTTAAATAGGTTTTGTTTTAGGTAGATACCGAATATTTCCTACGGGTTGTTTCACATGAAACAAATATAAGTATACCAATATAGGTTGTTTATCAAACTTTTTGGACTGAATTCGGTGTATCAGGGTTGCCTATTCTGGGGAATAGAGTTTCTGCAGGTGTATGCTACTTGAGTCATCTGCTGGAAAATAGAAAATATTTTTTACCCTCACCTCATTTTGAATATTTATCTTTTGGATATAGATGTACTGGGGTGTAAATATATTAAAAGTTTATGTTTGGGAAAATTTATAGCTTCACGCAGATCTGTTAGCCCACCCTAGTTTTGACTGTAATTATCTTAAAATAGATTCCCCTATGGGTCTCGACGGGGAATCTATCTAGTGTCTTTTTAGCTTTCCCATATCTACTGATAAATCAAGGCATGCTTTATGACTTTACTGTGACTCTGTATAAACACATGCGGGTCGGTGTTTCACGTGAAACACCGACCCGCATGTACTGATGATGCAGAACCGGTCCTGCATCATCGAGGCCTTACTTGAGAAACTCTGCGAATTCCTGCTCCAGGGCAGCCTTAGGCTTAGCGCCTACGGTCTGCTTGGCGACCTCGCCGTCCTTGAATACATAAATTGCGGGAATAGAGGTAATGCCGTACTTCATGGCGGTAGCAGGGTTGTTCTCGACATCGAGCTTAAGTACCTTGACCTTGTCTCCATATTCCTCGCCAATTTGGTCGATAACGGGGCCAACCATACGGCAGGGGCCACACCATTCGGCCCAGAAATCAACAATAACGGGCTTATCGGAGCGGAGGACTTCATCGGCAAAAGTTGCATCAGTAACCTGAGTAGTCATAGGAAATAACCTTTCGTTGGCGTATCTTGAGGGGGAAATTAAAGAGATTCCAGGTAGTGCTGTGCATCAATAGCGGCTACACAGCCTGATCCTGCGGCTGTAATAGCCTGGCGGTAGGTGGGGTCAATAACGTCACCCGCAGCAAAAACACCGGGGATAGACGTGCGGGAAGAACGACCATCTACGGCAATGGTGCCTTCGGAGGTGAGCTCCAGTTTGCCCTGTACTAGCGAAGTTCGGGGGTCTGAGCCAATGGCAACAAAAACACCTTCAACATCAAGGGCGCTGTCCTGGCCGGTCTTAATATTGGTCAAGGTCAGGCCAGAGACCTTATCTTCGCCGTCAATGGACTTCACAACGGAATCCCAGATCACTTCGATCTTGTCGTTGGACAGGGCACGCTGGGTCATAATCTCTGAGGCGCGGAAGGAATCGCGGCGGTGGACCAAATAGACCTTAGATGCAAAGCTGGTCAGGAAGAGAGCCTCTTCCAAAGCGGAATCGCCGCCACCGATAACAGCCAGAGCCTTCTCTTTGAAGAAGAAACCGTCACAGGTTGCACACCAAGAGACACCGTGCCCTGAAAGGCGTGCTTCACCCTCAACGCCCAGCTTGCGGTATTCCGACCCGGTAGAGAAAATAAGGGCCTTGGCTAGGTGAACAGAACCGTCAGCCAAAATGACTTTCTTAATATCGCCTTCAAGCTCCACTTCGGCCACATCTTCGTAGCGGATATCAGCGCCAAAACGCTCTGCCTGAGCGCCGATATTGGTCATCAACTCAGGGCCCTGGATTCCCTCAATGAAACCGGGGAAGTTCTCGACCTCAGTGGTAGTCATCAGATCGCCGCCGGGGGATACCGATGATGCAAAGAGAAGAGGCTGAAGATTAGCTCGTGCGGTGTAAATAGCCGCAGTGTAACCTGCGGGGCCAGAACCCACAATAATCACCTTGTGAACGGGCTGCTCGGCTTCTCGGGGCTTCTCTGCCGCGGTCTCAGAGGCTTGTGCAGGAGCCTTCACCTTGAGGCCGGCAGAGCCATTGAAAAGGCCGCCAAGAGCGTTATCTGTCATGTTTCTCCTTGAGAATCTATGTGTTGCAGGGCTTGTGCAATATAACGGCGGGTGGGTGGGTAATATTCCCAACCCACCCGCCGGCAGCTGCAAAGGTTTAGTTGATACTGATTTCAGCGATACGAAGACCGTAAGGGTAACCAGCAACAATGGGCTGGCTCAGCTGAGGCGCCGCAGTGAACTTAATGATGATGTACTTGGTTTTGCCCTTCTGGGCGTCCTTATTGAGCTGTACAGTGGTTTCCCCGCTCGCTGCAAAACTGCCAGATCCAATTTCCTTGCCGCCATCTGCAGAAGCAGTTTCAGAGGCATAGATGGTGAATTGGCCGCCGGTACCTGAAACCTGGTTGATAGTAATGCTCTTAACTGTTGTTGCCTCATCTAACTTAGCCAAGAGGTAGACAGAATCTGCCAGGCCCCCAAAATTGGGCGAACCAAAAGCCAAGGATGTCCAGGTCGTCGCTTCATTCTTATCGGTCAGATGAGCCAGCATAGAATCACTTTCGGCCATCAGCGTTGGTGATGAAGGAACTAAGCGAGTAAAAGTCCCGTCAATCTTTGGGGCAGCAGATTTCTCTGCCGGAGCAGAGGGCTCCCCAGCTGCAGAAGCCTTACCATCTGATGCTGCTCCTTCTGAAGCAGAGGCGCTAACGATTGTTTCGCCCGAAGTCTCTGAAGACTCACCGGACTTTGAAAGCCCACCCAGGGTCACAAAGACAGCTCCAGCGCCAATCACAAGCAGGAGGGCAGCTGCGATGCCCACAATCCAGACACCGCCATTACGGTCAGTTGGTTCGTCCGCTTCGTAGTAGCCATCTTCTTCGGCATCGTACTCTTCAAATTCTTCTGCTGGCTCATCGGCCACCTCATCCACAGACCTGATAGCAGAGATCGCCCCGCCACCGATTGTGCTGGCTTCTTTAGCAACCACATAGGTGTTGGGGGCCGCCATAGACCCCGTATCACCGAAAATTTCCTCCCCAAATTCTTCGGTATTTCCGCTCTCACCTTCAGTCAGCAGAACATCGAGGAGAGTGTCAGGGCGAGAATGGGAGGTAATGAGGTAGGTGCTGTCATCTTTGTTGCCCAGGTCAAGAACCTGGACTGCTGAACGAGTCAGAGTCGTTGATTTGCGTGCATTTGTAACCAAGAGACGATTGTGTTCGGGCGCGGCAACAACTATAGAAACCTTGCGACCCAATACCTGGTCTAGGCCATCGAGCACTGCATCGCCGCCCGCGGTTTCCAAAACATGCGCGGTGACTTTGTAGCGATCTCCCAACAGGGTGTTAAGAGGAATCTGCGGTGTCAAAAGGGGCCTCCCGTTTGAATGGTTCTTTGGTATCTGATACTACCTGCTAGCACGGACACGGCGAGTAAGCACACCGACTTTATTCATAATCGGGTTGATTAGGGTATCTAATTCTTTGACTCGGAAAATTAAGAGGAATGCATAGTAGGCAACTGCCATGACGATGCCCCCCAGCAGCACCGTGAAGAAAGCACTGAGTCTTGACTCCCAGGCGAACCCATCAAAGCTATAGCCACCCAGAAGATAGAGAGCAACAACGCCGAAGACCCCTGCTCCCAGAGATGCAAACGCAACTTTAGCGTGAGTCAGGACGATACCTCTCACATCGTAGTCACCTAGACGGCGTACCAGGACCCGGTGGCTCAGATAGACCGCCAGAACATTCTGGAGGGCATACGTTAGTGCAAGGCCGTAGATAACGTGCTGGGGGGATAGTCGCGATGCTGTAAAACCAAGGGCAATAATAACGAAAGCAGAGAAAAGTTGGACGTAGAAGGGGGTCTTTGCATCCTCCTGGGAATAGAAGACACGGCCCATCATGAAAGCAATGGTGAGGAAAGGCCCACCAAGGGCGATTATCGCTATGGTTTGGCCAATGACTGCACCGGACTGTTGGGAGCCGCCACCGAAAATCATCCCTACAGGCCCAGCAAAGACCACAAGAACTACAGCACAGAAGATAGTTGCAATCGAAGCGGTCCTAAGACCCGAAGAGAGTGCGGAGGCAACAGTACTGCGATCATCCTCCTGGGAGGCGGCAGACATACGATTGAAGAGCACCGTGGCAATCGACAGGCCAATGACACCGTGGGGCAGAGAATAGAGCATGGACGAATAATTCAGGGCCTGAACACCCGGAATCTGGATACCGGCGGCCAATAACTCTTCGCGAGAACCCACCACGCCAGCAGCCACCTTGGTCAGATACATAAAAGCCAGGTTAGAAATCACGCCGGTTGCCAGGGTCCAACCTGCCAGGTGGGCGGCAGTGCCCAGTCCAATACCGCGCCAGCCAAACTTAGGTCGTAACCGTAGCCCGATTCTTCGGAGCGGAATAAAAAGAATCAGTGACTGTAAAGCCACACCTAGGGTGGCAGATCCTGCCAGAACTAGAGTCTGAGCTGAGGTCCAACTGTCTAGATTATGGTAGGGCGGGTTAGTGGTGACGTCCTGGGGCCCAAAAAGGAAGATGAAGACGATGAGCGCCGCAATAGCAACCACATTGTTGAGCACAGGTGCCCACATATACCAGCCAAAAGCCCCGCGAGCGTTCAGGACCTGGCCTAGAACTGTGTAGAGGCCATAGAAGAAAATCTGGGGTAGACACCAGAAGGCGAAAATAAGACCGAAGTGCTGCTGCTCGGGGCTCCACCTGCTACCCATGACCTGGATAATAGGCCAGGAACACAGCAGGACAAGGGCAGTAATAGCTGCTATACCGCTAACCGCAAGTGTTACCAGGCGGGAAACATAGTCAGAACCGCCATCATCATGCTTGGCTGCCTTGATAATCTGCGGCACCAGCACAGCGTTGAAAATACCGCCGGCCACCAGAACATAAATCAGGTTTGGTAGGGTGTTAGCGGTTTCAAAAATATCGCCCACAGTGGTTGTAGAACCAAGGGCAACGGTAATCAGAAAAGTTTTGGCAAACCCTAGAATCCTAGAAACCAGGGTTCCAGCAGCCATAATCGCGCTGGAAAGAGCACCGGAACGTGCCACGGGAATCCTTATCTAATCAGGAGCTAGGAAAGCTGGTGAATGATGTATTCGCGAGCGATTTCAGCGATACGCCGCTCGTTGGGGAAAGAGAGCTTGCGCCCCAAATCATCAATATTTACCCAGGCGACATCTACCGCCTCATGATCGGGATCATTCTCAGTAGTCAATTCACCCCCGGTTGCGGAGAACAGAAAGTGGTGGACGGTCTTATGGACTCGATTCCCCGAGACGTTGAACCAGTAATCGATGCTACCCAAAGAAGTAATGACTTCCCCACAGATGCCAGTTTCTTCCTCAATCTCACGGGCAGCAGCGCGAACCTTAGATTCATCACCTTCGGGGTGACCCTTGGGTAGGCACCATTCGAGACGGCCACCGCGATTGACTCGGGCGATGATGGCTACAGGCAGATTTCGGTCGTTAAAGTCGACAATCACACCGCCTGCGGAGACCTCCTCGACCGTGGGCATGGCAACGAGGGGCGTAAAAGTCCGCCTCTTGGGTGCCCGTGGAATAGGAAAAGTCATGTCTCTACCTTAACCGATATGCGGGGACGATGTTTTAAAAAGGTAGGTGTGAGTGGTAACTTGTGCATTTTGCTGGCACGATTGAAGGGTTATGGCGCATGTATTTGATACCTCTTTGATTCACCCTGTGGCCCTTGAGGCGGGCGAGCTGTTTAACCGCGCAGGATTTGAGCTCTCCCTGGTGGGAGGGCCCGTTCGTGACCTTTTTCTAGGGGAAACATCGGTAGACCTGGACTTCACCACCAACGCCACTCCGGACCAGACCTTAGAAGTAGTCAAAGGGTGGGCAGACGCCACCTGGGAAATCGGCAAGGAATACGGGACCATCGGAATCCGTAAGGGCAATGAGATGGTCGAAATCACCACCTACCGCGCTGAGAAATACGATTCTGATTCCCGTAAACCGGTCGTGGCTTTCGGAACTGACCTTGTAGATGACCTCCTCCGGCGTGACTTCACGATTAACTCAATGGCCCTGCGCCTGCCGTCTTTGGAGCTTGTTGATCCTTTTGGCGGTCAGCGAGACTTAGAAGCTGGGATCATTCGAACACCTGGCACCCCTCAGGATTCTTTCTCCGATGACCCGCTCCGTATGATGCGTGCCGCCCGGTTTGCTTCCCGGCTGGATATTGACCTTGCTCCTGAGGTTTTTGAAGCCATGACCGATATGTCCGAGCGAATCACTATTATCTCCGCTGAGCGCGTACGTGATGAACTGGTCAAGCTTATTTGCGGGACAGCGCCCCGCCGCGGTGTTGACTTGCTGGTGGAATCAGGCCTGGCTTCCTATGTCTTACCAGAGATCCCGGCCCTTAAGCTAGAAGTTGATGAGCACCACCGGCATAAGGATGTCTACCAACATTCCTTAACCGTTATGGAACAGGCCGCTTCACAGGAAACGGATAATGATGGTGCGGTACCCGGCCCTGACTTTATTCTGCGTTTTGCTGCTCTCATGCACGATATCGGTAAGCCCGCTACCCGTAAGTTTGAAGAGAACGGCTCTGTGAGCTTTTTGCACCACGATGTAGTGGGTGCCAAGCTGACTAAGAAGCGGATGCGGGAACTGCGGTTTGATAACGACACTATCAAGGCTGTTGCTCGGCTGGTAGAGCTTCATATGCGTTTCTACGGATACGGCGATGCTGGTTGGTCAGACTCTGCTGTGCGGCGCTACGTGCGCGATGCGGGAGAACTGCTGGAACGTCTGCACCGCTTGACTCGTGCCGATGTCACTACCCGCAACAGGCGCAAGGCTCACCGCATCTCCTCGGCCTATGATGACCTAGAACGCCGCATCACTGAACTTGCCGAGCAGGAAGAGCTGAACTCTCTGCGCCCGGACCTGGACGGCGAGCAGATCATGGCAATTTTAGGCATTAAGCCCGGCCCGCTGGTGGGGCAGGCCTATAAGTTCTTGCTGAATATGCGCTTGGATGAAGGTGCCTTGGGTGAAGAAGAAGCTACTTGGCGTCTGCGGGCATGGGCAGCTGAACAGGGGATAGGGCAAGTAAGTTAGAGCCCGAAAGATAGGGTTAATCGATTTTCCCTAGAGTTTGTGCCTTGGAAATATTGGCTTGAGCCTTGGAACTATTGAATAGATAGTAGCTAGGAGATCATCGACCTGTAGAACCCTGCCCTATATCTGCAAAAATGGTGGGCAGGTTTTGACAGAGCAAAGATAGATCCAAGGGGTGACCAAAAATATCAGCGATAGTTTGGCGTTTGCTGAGCTCCTGAAGAGAAATAAAAGTGCTCTCTGGAGTGAGCTTCTCGTGGGCAACAATGAAGAATTTTCCCTCCTCGTTTCGGTAGAGGGCAAAGCTTTCCACCATGGCACCGGGCAACCATACTGACAGATAGGTCTGCTGGGGTGGCTGGGCCACAAGGGGCAGGAAAATCGTGATGTGCTGATTGGCTTGAAGATAATGCCAGCTTGGTGCTATCTGGCTATCTACACCAACTAGTTGCTGGGGTAGAAGCTGGTTAGGGTGAGGTGGATGAGCTAGCAGGCTGCTGACTGCATGAGCAAGGCACAGGGCATCTTCAAACTCTTGTGAGGGGAGCATCTGAATACGGCTTGTGCTCGCGTCTTGATCCCAAAGCGGCCCTTCCCAAGAATCTTCCCACAGCGCCTGTTCAGGTAGCTGGTGGATAATTTGTTCACTGTCGGTGTCTCTGTCCGTTTCTCACCTTCCACCACCAAAATATTCTCCAGGATTCATCCTTTGGATGGATATCAGTATGTCCAAAACCCTGTAAGGTTCAGAGAAGAAGAATCCCCCTATTGCAGAGGACACCCATGCTAGAGGTCAAAAACCTCACCAAACGCTACGGCTCTAAGACAGCCGTCAATGACCTAAGTTTCACCGTCCCCAACGGCAAAGTTACCGGCTTTTTGGGCCCCAACGGTGCCGGCAAATCAACCACCATGCGCATGCTGGTCGGCCTCGAAAAGCCCACCCAAGGGAAAGCTCTAGTAGATGGCTCACCCTACCGTTCCCTACCTAGCCCGCTCTCTAGCCTTGGTGCCCTACTCGATGCCAAAGCCATGCACCCCGGTCGAAGTGGGCTGGCCCATCTGCGCTCGCTGGCTCTGACCCACGGTATTCCCAAGACTCGTGTTGATGAGGTCATCGAAATGACTGGCCTGAGTGCCGTAGCCAAGAAGAAGGTTAAGGGCTTCTCTCTGGGTATGGGCCAACGCATGGGTATTGCCGCCGCTCTGCTGGGCGACCCTGAAAATATCATCCTGGATGAGCCCGTCAATGGTCTTGACCCGGAAGGCGTCATCTGGGTGCGTAACCTGGCCCGGCACCTAGCCAGTGAAGGGCGAGCTGTCCTGATTTCTTCCCATCTCATGAGTGAGATGTCTCAAACGGCCGATGACCTTATTGTGATTGGGCGTGGCCGCATGCTGGCTAACTGCTCGATGGAAGAGTTCCTCACCATTGGTGATCAGAATAAAGTGCTGGTTCGCACCGATAGCAGAGAGGCTTTTGCCGGTGCCCTCCAAGAAGCTGGCTATGCTTTTAGTGCTATTGACACGGACGGTCTGATGGTGGAGCAGGTAGCTTCTCGTCACCTTGCTGAGCTTGCGCGTGACCGTGGTGTGTTACTGCATGAGCTCACCCCACAGGTTGCCACGCTGGAGCAGGTCTACATGAATATGACCCGTGATGATGTGGAATACAACTCAAGCACCTTTGAATTGGCCCAGGTGCAAGCAGAGAACATTCCGGATACGCCTTGGGGAACTAGCAGCAACGAGACAGGGGAGAAGAAATAATCATGGCGAACACATCTCTTGCGGCTCCGGTGAGCCCTTCTCAATTCGCCGGTAAAAAACTCACCTTTTGGGGCGTGATTCGCTCGGAATCGCTCAAGTTCCGGTCTTTAGTTACCAACTGGGTGATAACGCTAGTGACCGCTCTGGTCATGATTGGAATGGCACCGCTATACGCCACGATCCTTAACTCAATGGCTCGAGACGCTGAGAGTCTGGCAAAGATGTCTGAACAAATGGAACAGACCAACGCCGGGATCGAAAGTATTACTAATTTGGCATATGCGATGGGTTCTTCCGGTATTGACCTTGCCAATATGCTGGTTGCTTCTCTTGCGGCAGTCTTTATCGGTTCTGAATATTCCACTCGGTCAATTCAGGCGGCCTTGACCGCTGTGCCCCGGAGAACAGGTTACTACCTGGCAAAACTTATCGTCCTGTCTGTCTACTCCTTCGTACTCGGTGTAGTCGTTACGGGCATCGGCTACTGGGTTGGCTACGCAGTTCTTGATAGCTCTGTGAAAGATACCCTAGAGTTCAACAACGGGCTGATGCTTAACTGGGTAGCTGCCGGTATCTACTTCATGTTGATGGCCTGGATGGGGTACGGCTTTGGCACCCTCTTCCGGAACAATGCTGCGGGCATTGTCATGGTCGTTGTGGTTTTCTTCATCCTTCCCATCATTGCGGCCATTTTTTCGGGTCAAGTGGAATGGGTAGCTGATGCGATGAATTACCTGCCCTCTTCTCTGGGGCGAGTAATTTTGACCTATGATCTGCGAGCTGATGCGGATATGGGCTACCTGGAGGCTGGCTCCTGGTTTGCGCTCTGGGCCTTTATCCCGGCCTTGCTCGGCTACCTTCGGTTCCGTTTTTCGGATACCCGTGGATAATTTTTATCCCTGGAAGGTGTAGCTTACACATACCGGTGGGCGGTGGAGTTCTGATAAGCAGAGCTCCAGCGCCCATTAGTTTGCGACTTACTCCTGTGGCTTGAATAAATATGTTTCTTCTATCTTGAAATGATTGATCGCGGAGGCAAAGATACACCAGCGCTCCGGCATACAATGGTGGCATGGTTGAGCGTGACAAAAATGAAGAGCAGAGAAGTGCTCGCTCTGTCTTGCACGCTCACGGGGAGCAGCTTCGTGAAAATTTTTCCGCTTCGGTGCAAAAAGTGGGTCGGTTCTCTGGCCAGGTAGGTGAGTTCTCTGAACGGGCAGCGGGTATTCTGACCCGCAGAGATGCCCGTAGCATCAAGATTCGTTTGACCCTAACAGCCCTGTTCGTGTCGGTGCTTGCCCTGGTAATTGCGTCGGTGGGTAACTACTATTCCCTGCCGCATAGTCCAGAAGAAGCCGCTGAACAGTATATACAGGCGCTTCAGCGTGGCGATTATATCGACGGTCTGGACGAGGAAGCCTACAGAAGCTTCACATACACCTATCTCACCAACACTATCTACAGCTCCGCTCAAGGACGGGTGGAAAGCTATACCATTTTGAGTTCCGCCCCTGAGCCGGATGACCATGCTGAAGTCACTGTGCGGGCCCTTGCCAACGGGCAAGAACACGATTTTGTACTGCCATTTGTACTGGAGCCCAGAAGCGGCCCCTTCAATGACACCTGGAAACTAGCGACCTCAGCACAGAATTATCTGCAGTTAACCACCCCTGTGGATCTTTCAGAAATTACAGTCAACGGCCACTCTCTGAGCCTGCCTAAGACACGCCGTCTTAGGGTTGACGGGGGCTATTCTTGGCTGGTTCCTCTCTTGCCCGGTGCGTACACCGTCTCGTTACCTTCAACGTCCTATTATGTACTTTCCCCGGTAGAGCGCACTGTGACTAGCCCCCTGCCCGACGGGAGTAACGAAATATCCCCCCTAAACTTGGAGGTCCGCCCGTCCCCCCGCATGTGGAGAGAGACAGATGAACTCATTGATTCCTGGCTGAGTCGCTGTGAGAGTTCACGAAGGCTCGATGTCGTGGGGTGTCCCACCTCCGCTATCTATGGGAATGACTCAACTGTAACTATCAGTGATGTGCAGTGGAAGCTCGTCTCTCGACCTGCGTTTTACCTGGTTCAAGATACCGCCAAACCTAGCCTGTGGCATGCCTCTGAGCATGAACAGGCTGTCATGGATTTGACCTACCTAGCAGACGGTAAAGCCCAGCGAGAAATCATCACATTCACTATTGACGCTGAGGTAGTCTCAGATGGAAACCACGCCGATATTAGCGTCGGTCTGGGAGATAAAAAAACAAGTAGGGAAGAGCTACAAGAATCTGTTTCTGATGACGTTCTCTCCCAACCGACTCTCCAACAATTTGCCGCTACTTCTTAGGCGGACTCGAAGCAGGAAAGCATGTCTGAACAACCTCAGCATTACAGCCCCACCTACATCAATAACCCTGGGCACCCCTATTCATACGCCCAGGGCCAGCCTGTTTATATTGTCCAGGCCAAATCGACTCTCGTGGCCTACCTGCTCTTTATCTTCCTGTGGTGGCTAGGTGCCCATAAGTTTTACCTCCGCCAGCCCTTTATGGGGATTTTCTACCTTGTAGGGAATGCCATTGCGGCGGCCCTGACAGCAGGTATTCCTTTTGTTGGCTGGATATCTTATGCCCCCTTGGCCATTGTCATGCTGTGGGATCTCTTCACCATACCTGTGCGCGTAGGCTACCTCAATGCCCTGATGAAGAGCCGGGCCACCTACAGGAGCTAAGCCACTGGGAGTGGGAGCTTAGGTGCCCTGAGAAACAGCTCACCTACAGTGCTGCGGGCAACACTCTTTAAAACCTCAAAACCCTGCCTAAACCCTCCCTACTCCTGTAAAGTGGGTGGAGTCTGTGCTGGTGCCAGCCAACACCTGAGCCCGGGCAGACAGTACGTAATCTCCTGCTATGGAAATCCCATAGCCGCTTAGCCCAAAGGAGGGGTTTAATCATGCGTGCATACGAACTGATGGTTATCCTCAACCCCGAGGTCGAGGACAAGGCTGTAGAGCCCACCCTCACCAAGTTCCTCGAAGTTGTCACCAAGGACAACGGCACCATCGAGAAGATGGACATCTGGGGCCGACGTAAGCTCGCTTACGAAATCCAGAAGAAGAGCGAAGGCATCTACGCCGTTGTTAACTTCACCTCAACCCCCGAGACTGCTGCTGAACTGGACCGCGTTCTGAACCTGAACGAGTCCGTCATGCGCACCAAGATCATCCGCCCGGAAGATCAGCAGATCTCCTCCAAGTAAATGTTTGAAACGGGGCGAGGAAAACTAGGTTAACCTCCCGCGAGGGGCTTCTAAAATGTCAGACCCCCGTGCAAAACTTCAAATACTTACTCTTATAACTACGACCGGAGGCATCACATGGCTGGCGACACCGTCATTACCGTAATCGGTAACCTGACAGGCGATCCTGAGCTTCGCTTCACCCCCAACGGGGCAGCGGTAGCTAACTTCACGATCGCGTCAACCCCCCGCAACTTTGACCGCGCATCAGGCGAGTGGAAAGAAGGCGAGACCCTCTTCCTGCGTGCCAGCGTATGGCGTGAAGCTGCGGAGAACGTCGCTGAAACCCTCAAAAAGGGTATGCGCGTTATTGCGCAGGGCCGTCTAAAGTCCCGCTCGTATGAAACCAAAGAAGGCGAGCGTCGCACTTCAATGGAGCTAGAGATCGAAGAAATCGGTCCCTCACTCCGTTTTGCATCCGCTAACGTATCCCGTAACCAGCGCTCAGGTGGCAACTTTGGTGGCGACCAGGGCTTTGGTGGCGGCTACAACAATGCCAACCAGGGCGGCTACGGCACCCCTGCCCCGCAGGCAAGCCCCGCAGTTCCTCCTCAGGCAGCTCCCCAGCAGGCACCGGCTCCAGCCGCTGACCCTTGGGGCCAGCAGTCCGGCGGTAACTATGACTGGGGTAGTGGAGCCGACGACGAGCCTCCCTTCTAAGGTGCTGGCAGGCACTTACCTGCCATATGCAGAGGAGGGTGCACACCAAGTGTCCTTCTGTGAACAAGACCAAATATTCATCCATCCCGCGGTGAGAGCCGCGGGCTCCCAAGAGAAAAAGGAGCACCACGATGGCTAAGGCTGAAATCCGTAAGCCCAAACCCAAGCAGAACCCGTTGAAGGCTGCAGACGTTACCGTAATCGACTACAAGGACGTTGCACTTCTGCGTAAGTTCATCTCCGATCGCGGCAAGATTCGTGCCCGTCGCGTTACTGGCGTAACCGTTCAGGAACAGCGCAAGATTGCTCAGGCAATCAAGAACGCCCGCGAAGTTGCACTGCTGCCCTACTCAGGCGCTGGCCGCTAAATCGATAGGAGAGTAGAAGAACATGGCTAAGATCATTCTTACTCAGGAAGTCACCGGTCTCGGTGCTGCTGGCGACGTCGTTACCGTTAAGGACGGCTACGCTCGTAACTACCTGCTTCCCCGTGGCTTTGCAGTCACCTGGACTGTAGGCGGCGAAAAGCAGGTTGAGTCAATCCGTGCAGCTCGTGTAGCTCGCGCCAAGGCTAACCTCGAAGAAGCTAAGGCAACTGCGGCTGCTCTGTCGGCAAAGCCCGTTGTTGTCGCTCACAAGGCTGGCGCTGACGGCCGTCTCTTCGGCACCGTCAAGGCTGAGCACGTAGCTGAAGCTATTGAAGCTGCCGGTGCAGGTTCAATCGACAAGCGCGCTATTAACCTCGGTTCCGCTATCAAGCGCACCGGCGTTTACACTGTTTCCGTGCGTCTGCACGAAGACGTTGTAGCCAACGTTGAGCTGGATGTTGTAGCCGAGTAATAAACTCGTTTATTACCCGTTACGGCCAACCTAAAAGCCCCGTTTTCTCCCGTCAGGAGAGAACGGGGCTTTCGCATGGTCTGAGACTGTGGCGCACTGTGGGGTAGCTGTGGCTAATGTGGTGAAACTGGCGTGTGTAGTGGGTCCGTAGTATTCGGGTTTTCCAGGTTGGTTTGGCATGCTAGAGGGTATGGCTAAACCTACCCCGCGCCCTCAGAGTACCCAGACCTTTATTGCCGCTGTCGTAACTGAGGTAATTTCACTGATATCCCTTGTGTTGGCGTTTGCGGTCAACATTGGACCCCCCTCAACGGTTTTAGCTACCCTGCTAGGTTTTATGGTTCTTTCTGTTCTAGCTGCAGCCCTAGCTTTTATCCTTGCCCTGGTGGGACTGATCCGCTTTTCGCGGCACACCGGTGGCTTTATCGCAGTGATGGTGGTTTCGGTCCTTGCTAACCCTGTTCTGTGGTTCTTTATTATTGGTTCTTTTGCCTAAGAAGAAGTTTTGCAGTAAAAAACATAAATACCCAGCTTGTTCCCAGGTAACTTAAAACCCACCATAAGCCTAGTGAGGTTATATAGAGGTATTAGCTTGAAAGGCTATAAGAAGCGAATGTGTGTGTGCTTCAAAGTCAGGTAATGCTGAACCTGTCTTTCATCGGAGAGTGGCGAGACCAGTATGGGGGCCTCGCCACTTTTTGTGCCTATCTGCGGTCTTCCCTGCACCCGACGGTGCTCTGGAGGCAAGAGAGGAACAGATATTCTCAGTCCGCCCACAGAAACAATCTATATCGCGCTCAGGCCGCTGGAGCATACTGGTAGTACAGGTTCAAGGGAAGAACAGCCGCAAGGTGGCCGGTTCTTCTGGACCTCAAGAAAGAAAGTGTGTATTTTGCATGGGTCTTTGATCGATGTGTAAATGTGTGTAATGGTGGTGCCGGGTCGCAGGAACCCGCACCACAGCTTTAATAGCTTAACATTATGCAAAATATAATAGGCCGTGTACCTCAAGGGCGTGTAGAGTTCTGTGGCTTATCGAATGCGTCTTAATCTGCACATAATAGACCCATGAAAGTTTTACTGGCGGTTGATAAATTCAAAGGAACCCTGAGCGGTTCGCGGCTCTGCGAAGCGCTGGCTGCGGGGATACAGAGTGTAGCACCTCACTATTCCGTGGTGCATTGCCCTATTGCTGATGGTGGTGATGGCACTGTCGATGCCGCTCTGGCCGCAGGTTACACCGAAGTGCAGTGCCAAGTGACCGGCCCCTTCTCTGGTCAGAAAGTTACTGCCCGCTACGCCTACTCTGAAGCTGAATATACCGCCGTCCTTGAGGTCGCTCAGGCTTGCGGTATGGCTTCATTGACTTCTGAACAGCTTGATACCTGGCATGCTACCTCCTACGGCGTGGGAGAGCTGCTGCTACATGCGGTAGAGAACGGGGCACAGGTAGCTATTGTTGGCCTGGGTGGCTCTGCTACTACTGATGGGGGAGCGGGTATGCTTCAGGCGCTCGGTGTAAGTTTCTGCGACCGGCTAGGTAGGGAACTTGCTCCCGGCGGCGGTGCCTTAGCGGAACTAGCAGGCGTGGATATCTCCGGGCTAGATGCCCGCTTGCAGGACCTCAACATCATTGTTGCCAGTGACGTTACCAATCCCCTTGTTGGCCCTCATGGTGCGGCGGCAGTCTATGGGCCACAGAAGGGAGCCACCCCGGAGCAAGTCCCCTTACTGGACCAAAACCTTGAAAAGCTAGCTGTCCTCGTTGAAGAATCACTTAATGTTTCACGTGGAACATTCGCGCACGCACCCGGGGCCGGGGCGGCTGGTGGGTTGGGCTTTGCCTGCATGTCTGTTCTTGGTGCAAGTGTGAGCCCCGGCGTGGATATCTGCTGTGAGTTCACGGGCTTCTACGATGCGCTTGCTTGCGCAGATCTTGTTGTCACCGGGGAAGGCAAATTTGATGAGCAGACCCTCCAGGGGAAAGGGCCTGCTGGCGTTGCTGACGCGGCGCACCAAAAGGGTATCCCTGCCATTGCGGTGTGCGGTATCAATGAACTGCGTCAAGAACAATATCAGGGGGCAGGTTTCACCGCTGTTTACTCGGTAACAGCCGATACCCAGGCAAGGCTGGCAGAGTCGCTAGCTGACCCGGCTCCCTATGTGCAGGAGCTAGGTGCGCTGATAGCGCGTAATTACCTTGAACCCCCAGAGGAAATCAAAGCCGGTCAATAAACGATTTTACTGGGTTGTTTTACTTCTTTTTCCAGTAGCCTTTTGAATACCCGTGGCCCTTGGGAACCCCTAGCTCCCGCCGTACCCATGCTCTGAGTGGCTGGATAGAACCCGACTCTCCTGCAAGCCAGGTAAAGATAGCGCCCTGGGGCAGGGGGTAAGACTGAACGGCATCAGCTAGCGCCCCGGGCAGGGTGGAGTCGACCCAAACCAGCTCAAAGTTTTCGGGTGCATCAATCTGCTGGTGTGAATCCGGGCCTGCTACCTGGATAAAAGCTACACCCCGGGCATCGTAGGGCATGGACTCGATCCACCGAGCCATGCCGGGTAGTCCGGTTTCGTCCCCTGCAAGCAGGTAGAAATCGTAGTCGTCACTAATCTCGTAGCCGGACTTTGGGCCCAGAAGGTGGATGAGGTCCCCCACCGCTGCCTCCTGCGCCCAGGTAGTGCCTGCTCCTGATTCATGGAGAACGATATTGATTTCAAGCGCCCCGGTTTCTTCCTTATAGGAGCGAACCGTGTACTTAGTGCTCTTGGTGGGCTGGTTCCACCGCACCTTGTTTTTGGCCTGATCAGGTTCGGGGAGCGCTTCACCCTGTTTACCGGTCACAAGTCGAATATACTCACCCACCAGGCCCTGTGACTCAGCGCGGGCTTGACCGGCAGGTTCAGCTACTAGGCGCATAACGGTGGGGGTGAGTTTGCCTACCTCAGTGACCTTGTAAGGGGCGTAGCCGTTCTTGTACTTGCCGGACTTCATGGGTGCAGGGTAGGCGCTCTGTGCTGGCTTACTCGTATTTTGCGAGTCGGTTGATTCTGCCTCAGTCGGCACCTCTGGAGTGGGGGCGGCTGAAGCTATGTAAGCGGCCAAGGACTCTTCTAGCTTTTGCACCCGTTTGAGAAGTTTCTTGTGGCTCTTTCTAAGGTGCCTAAGTTCCTTGATGAGGTCTTTGGCATCATTCTCTTTGCCTTTGTTCTTCTTGCCCACGTGTAGTCCTTTCAGGTGCGCGATACAGCGGCCTCTCAGACCTGTCTGGTCCCATGTACCATGCTACTCCTGTACGGTTGTCTGCATCACACGGGGTGAACTATGTTTCCACATACCGCCCTCGCCACTCTAGCCTCAGAGCGAAGAGGGTAGGACACACCTACCCTAAAGTGAGATGATAGAAGCTCACCATCTTTTGATCCGAAGGGGCAACTTTGTCTGAGAGTCAGTCTGAATTTGTTCGCACACCGCCGCACGACGACACCGCAGAACAGTCAGTTCTGGGAGGCATGATGCTGTCCAAGGACGCTATTGCCGACGTTGTTGAGGTCATCGGTGGCGGCGCAGACTTCTACAAGCCTGCCCACGAGATGATTTACGAAGCGATTATCAACCTTTACGGGCACGGCGAACCGGCAGACGCGATTACCGTAGCCGATGAGCTCACCAAGCGCGGCGAACTCAACAGGGTAGGTGGGGCAGCCTACCTGCACAGCCTTATTGCCAGTGTGCCCACAGCGGCTAACGCCGGTTTCTACGCCGAAATTGTGGCAGAACGGGCTATGCTCCGCCGCCTGGTCGAGGCGGGGACAAAGATTGTTCAACTGGGCTACTCCGGCGATGGTGAAGCGGAAGACCTGGTGAACGCTGCCCAGGCCGAAATCTATGGTGTATCGGCTAATAACACCAGGGAAGACTACGTCCCGCTGTCCGAAGCCATGAACAGCACCGTTGAAGAAATCGAAGCTAACGGTTCACGTGCTGGCGGTATCCACGGTGTTCCCACCGGCTTCATCGAGTTTGATGAACTTACTGCTGGTTTGCAACCTGGTCAAATGGTTGTGGTGGCGGCCCGCCCTGCTATGGGTAAAGCTCTCGCGCTTGACACCCCGATTCCCACCCCGGAAGGTTGGACTACCATGGGTGATATTCGGGTCGGTGATCTTGTTCTCGGTGCAGACGGCCGCCCCACCAAGGTCATCAATGCAACCGAAGTTATGACCGGCCGTCCCTGCTATACCGTGACCTTTGACGACGGAACCCGCATTATTGCCGATGCTGAGCACCAGTGGCTTACCCACACACGGGCTTCTCGTCGCGCTCGCATCAAGGTAGGGGCAGGGGGACCTGCGGTAGATGAGCCGCAGCTGGCAGGTGCTAAGGTACGCACTACCGCTGAGATTCATGAGACGGTGCGCTGCGCTACCGCTGATAACCGCGCTAACCATTGCATTTCCAATGCCAGTGCACTTCAGCTGCCCGACGCTGATCTTCCTATTGCCCCATACACTCTTGGGGTATGGCTGGGTGACGGCGCCGCCGCTTCTGCTCGCATCACCACAGCAGATGATGAGGTTCTCCAGGGAATTGAAGCTGATGGGTACGACATCCGCCAGGTTCAGGGCCTTACCTATTCAGTTCATCTCCCACAAGAAAACCGGGAGTTTACGAAACACTGCCAGGTCTGTGGGAAGGAATTCACCCACACTGACCGAAACGTCACCACATGCTCCCGTACCTGCGGGGGTAAGCGTAAAAATCTCATTGCTACTCCACAGTCTCGTGCGACCTGCATTGACTGTGGGAGGCCGTGTACTGCCGGTTTGCGATGCTTGAGCTGCCACCGTTCTCGGGCGAGTGTGCAGGGGCGTTTGCGTACTCTGGGTGTTTTGAATAATAAGCACATTCCTATGTCGTACCTTCGCGCATCGGAGTTGCAGCGCAGGGCTCTCCTGGCGGGCCTTTTGGACAGCGATGGGACAGTGACCAACGCGGGATGTGTTCAGTTTGTTGTCACCAACAGACAGCTTGCTCTTGATGTGCAGGAACTCGTCCATTCTTTGGGCTACCGCACCGGCCTGCGGACCAAGAAAGTGGCTGCTCGTACCCCAGAAAGTTCAACCGCGTACAAGCTGACCTTCTCTACCTCAGATACCGTTTTTGGCTTGTCCCGCAAGAACCAGATGCACCGCGAACGGGATGCCCGTCCTACGGCTAAGCGTACTTCGCGTTACATTGTGTCTGTTGAGCCTGTTGAATCTGTTCCGGTGCGTTGCATTGAGGTTGATAACAGCGACCACCTTTTCCTGGCATCATCTGCTTTTGTGCCGACACATAACTCTACGTTCGCTTTGGATATAGCTCGTTCGGCGGCTATTAAGCACAAGATGACCACGGTTTTCTTCTCCCTAGAAATGGGGCGTAACGAAATTGCCATGAAGATCCTGTCGGCTGAGGCCGGTATCAACCTGTCAGACCTGCGTAAGGGCCGACTGGACGATGACCAGTGGGCCAAGATTGCAACGGCTATGGGCAAGATGGACTCCGCGCCGCTCTTCATTGATGATTCACCGAACATGACCCTTATGGAGATCCGCGCTAAGGCCCGCCGTCTCAAGCAGAAGAACGACCTCAAACTGATTGTTCTGGACTACCTCCAGCTCATGAGTTCCGGTAAGAAAGTGGAATCTCGCCAGCAAGAGGTTTCAGAGTTCTCGCGTGCCCTCAAGCTGATGGCTAAGGAGCTTGAAGTTCCCCTGATTGCCCTATCGCAGCTTAACCGTGGTTCTGAGCAGCGCCCCGACAAGAAGCCCCAGGTCTCTGACCTTCGTGAGTCGGGTTGTTTGACGGCAGATACTCGCATCCTACGGTCAGATACAGGTGCCGAGGTAACCATGGCTGAGCTTTTCGCGCAGGGAGCTCGGGATATCCCTGTCTGGTCTTTGGGTGACGATATGCGCTTTGTGGAGCGTCACCTCACCCACGTTTTCTCAACCGGGGTGAAGCCTGTATACCGTCTAACTCTTGCATCCGGTAAGACTCTCCGCGCTACTGCCAACCACCCCTTCTTCACCTACACCGGCTGGAAGGGGCTGGGAGAACTATCCGTAGGTGACCGGCTCGGCGTACCCCGGCACGTTAACGGCCCGTCTGTTCGTACCCGGTGGACCGATGAGCAGGTTATTCTGCTAGCTCACATGATTGGTGATGGTTCAGCGCTTGCCCACCAGCCTATCCGCTACGCCTCTATCGATCCGGAAAACCTTGATGCGGTGGCTGAGTCAGCCCGTAAGCAGTTCGGAATTACCGGTGTTCGTGATACTCACCCGGCGGCTCGCTGTACTTCTTTGCGTCTACCGTCACCGGAGAAACTGACCCACGGTAAAGGCAATCCCTTGGCTGCGTGGCTCGATGAACTGGGGCTCTTTGATAAGCGTTCTTGGGAGAAATTTATCCCGGAGCAGGTCTTTGCTCTGCCCAAACGTCAGATTGCTCTGTTTATCAAGCATCTTTGGGCTACTGATGGCTCGGTAACTCTCAATAAGAATGGCCGGGCGGGCCGTATCTACTACGGTTCGACCTCTCGTGCTCTTGTGGATCAGCTATCGCTTCTTCTTCTGCGGTTTGGCATTAGCTCGCGGGTTCGCGCTAGCACTATCAAGGGCGAATATCGCCAGGGGTACAGCCTGGACATTTCTGGGCGTGATGAACAGCTGAGGTTTTTACGTGAAATCTCTTCCTACGGGGAGCGGGCTAAGAACTGTGCCTTGCTGCTTGCTGCTCTGACCGATGGGGGATCCTCTTCCAATACGAATGGTGATACAGCACCCGTCCAGGTTTGGGATGATGTGAGAAAGATTCTGTCGGAGGAAGGCATGAGCCACCGTGAGTTCCAGGCCGCTATGGGCTCACAGTACTGCGGCTCCTCCTATGACAAGAGTGCGCCGTCTGTCTCGCGCCTGGAGAAGGTTGCTACGGTCCTTGATGCCGCAGATTTAGAGATGCTGGCGGTTAATGACCTGTTCTGGGATACCGTGACCGGGATTGAATACGACGGCGAAGAAGAGGTCTTTGACGCTACTGTCCTGGGGAATCACAACTTTGTTGCTAACGGCATTACCGTTCACAACTCGATTGAGCAGGACGCGGATATGGTCATTCTGCTTCACCGTGAGGACTACTACGATAAGGAGTCCACTCGTGCTGGCGAAGCCGACGTCATTGTGGCTAAGCACCGTAACGGCCCCACTAAGACCATTGCGGTTGCCTTCCAGGGCCACTATTCGCGCTTTGCCAACATGGTGCACGATTCCTACACCGGTACTGAAACCTTTTAGGGGCTAGACTAACTGCATCCCATACATAAGGTAGCCGGCGGCTGGTGGCTAGAGATAGAATCCCTGGTCAACTTCAGTCTCCAGACGGCTTGACCGATCCGGTATTGGGTGAGGCGATCATGGGGCAAAATCAGGGAGGGGAAGCAATGCATCGGTCTAGAACGGTGCTCTTATCGGTTTCTTTACTACTGATTGAGCTGATCGCTGGGATTCAGATTTATGTTCTCTCGCTTGTGACTCCCGAAATTGGTGCAGAGCTTAAAGCTCAACAATATTTTGGCCTGATTACGACCACATCATTGGCTGCCTCATTTGTGACTATTCCACTTGCACCGCTGGCGCTTGGGCGCTGGAAGGCGTCATCCTTACTTCTTGCCGGCACCTGGGTTACCGTAATTGGTGGGGTTACTAGCGCCCTTGCCCCCAATATCTGGGTTTTTGCTACTGGGCGTATCTTTTCAGGTCTAGCTGCTGGCTTGTTAGGGGCAGTGTCGCTGGCCGCTATCGTAAGGCATCTTGAAGCGCGGTGGCGCCAGATGGTGCTGGCTGGTTACTCTGCCATGTGGGTAATTTCTTCTCTTGTTGGCCCCCTGTATGCTGCCTTGATATCCGAGCTTCTCAGTTGGCGTTGGGCCCTTGTTCTTTACCTGCCGCTGCTTCTGCTGGCGCGAACGCTGGTTGCTGTGAGCCTCCGTGAACATTCTCAAGTTGTGGAGCACAGGGGCGAGTCTGCGGGGAGAACGCTCCTTCTTTCCCTTGCCCTCTTTACCTCTGTCCTTACTATTTCGCTCTCTAATGGATCCCAGCACAGTATCTGGTTGGCTCTTCCCTGCGGTGTTGCTGGTGCCTTATTTTTTGCACGTCTCTTGCTACCAGCGGGTGTTTTTTCTGCCAGAAGGGGCCGTCCTTCCGCTGTTCTCCTCAAGTTCTTGCTGACAGGTATCTACTTGGGTGCAGATTCCATTATTGCTGTGGCCATATCGGAGCGGTTTGATGATTCGGTTTCTCTGATCTCTGCTACTTTGATGTCCTCAGGGCTGGCATGGGCTGTTGTAGGCATGTTCACCGGCGCTAAACCTGCAACTGGTAGGTATTTTATCTGGCGGGGGAGTCTCGGTATTGCCTGTCTTTCAGCCGGCTTGATTGGTATTGGCTACCTTTTAGTGGTTCTCCCAACCGGAGCGGCTCTCATGCTGACCTGCTGTTCTGGTATGACAGGCCTAGGCATAGGGCTTATCTATCTGGATGTCATGAATGCTTTATTTGAGAAGCCTCCCCGTGCTGATGGTCTTAAGGACGCTGAGCTTGCCACTGCCTCTGTACTGAGTGAGTCAATTGCATCGACTGTCTGCGCTGCTGTGCTGGCATCTGTAGTGTCAAAGCTTGTTATATCCGGGGCTGAGGCTGAAATAGGTTGGTTGTTTATTGCCTTAGGCGCAGTTGCCCCCCTACTACTGGTTCCGCTTAGAAGGACTGTTGACCTCAGGTAGTTATAGGAAAGTGGGTGTAGGTTTTGGGGCGACCGGTCTTTTGAGCGAAAGCCAGCTGTACGGTAGCACCAGAAGATTCGCAAGGGGCATCTTTAGCTCTGGGTCACCGGCCAGTTGTGCTTGGTGCGAGTTCACTCCAAAACTGAGAAGATGTTAGAGAATGTATGTGACTTACTTCGGAACCAATACTCTTATTCTTGTGGCGGGCTGCCTAGGCTGAAGCTTTCGTTGAGTAGGGCATAAGAGTCTTGGGCAGTGGTGATTGTTGTGCCTGGATCTATTGCATAAAGACATAACCATCTCACTTACCGTTAGGCCAGCTAGACGAAAAGGAGGAGTCCTCTCTTGTTGGAACCACCGCAGGGCTGGGGTCCCGCCTTACATGAGTATCTGGGGATTGAGCTTTGGCGTATTCCTATCGTGATGTTATCCGCAGTGGGTATCTACTTAACCTTTTTGGTGCTTGTCCGCATCTTTGGGGTGCGGGTTCTTAATGGTTGGAACGGCTTTGATGCGGTCATCATCATTATGTTTGGTGCTGTTGCTGGTCGTGTCATCATTGGTCACCCTCCCACTCTTGCTTCGGGCATGGTGGGCCTTGGAACGCTCATGCTCTTAGAGATTATCTTTGGGGCAGTGCAGTCGGTGACCGGTATCCGCCACCTCAACCATAAGCCACGCGTCATCATGGCCCACGGTAAGTTTGTGGTGCGCAACCTCAAGCGCTCGCATTTGGCGCCGGCAGAGATTTATGCAGCCCTGCGTAAAGCTGGTATTTCTCAGTTTGATCAGGTTCAGTGCGTCATTTTAGAGGTGACCGGTCACCTCAGTATCGTACGTGAAGGTGAGGATATTGACCCTAAGCTGCTACGCGGTGTTATCGGCGCTGAAAAGGTTCTCACCGGTAGAGCTGGCTCTACCACAGAGTGAGTGGGCTGGAATCAAGAGTAGAGTCTGCTCCACTGTTTAGTGCTGTCTGTTCATCAAGAATAGAAGTATGACAAACATTTCTCATACTCAGCGCAAGGAACCATCCGTCAGGAGCCTGTGGCGGCGTATGGCTAGCCCTTTTTACGTGTTTTCCGCAGGCCCTTGGCTTGCTTTGGCTACTCTGCTGGCTCAGAGCGTTATCTCTGGTGTGGTCTTTACTCTCACTGCTTCCCTGATTGGGATTGTGCTTCTACCTTTTGCAGCTATTGGGTTTGGTCTCTATGAGCGGTGGCGTTTGAAGGTCAGCGGATACGGCCAGATTCGAGACGGCCATGTGAGCTATCCCGGTGAGAACTTCTTTGACGGTTTACTTTTCCGCCTAAAAGAGGTAGCGACCTGGCGTGAGGTTGGCTCGCTTGCCCTGACCACTGTGTGGGGCCTCATTGCTGGGTGGTTCTTCCTCTTTGTAGAGCTTGGTTTCCTTGCAGTGTGCGTTAGCCTGACCTACTACACAGGTATCGGCAACCGTTTGTATATTGACTGGGGCCAGATTTTTGGTCTGTACTCTGAACAGGATTTCCAGCGTTTACAGGCAACTAACGGAGGAGAACAACTGAGTGGGCCATTTACTGAGATAGCTCCTGAGCTATGGTGGGTTTTCCCCATTGCTATGGTTATCGGTCTTGTCATTTTTGCTTACCTGAACGGTCTTTTAGCGGCGGCCGGTGCCAGCCTCTCCAAACTGATTCTTTCCCCTCGCCCCGAGGAGCAACAAAAACAGCTTGCCCAGCTTGCAGCTTCCCGCACCAAGATCGTTGACGCTTTTGAAAGTGAGCGCCGCCGGATTGAACGGAACCTACACGATGGTGTTCAGCAGGAGCTGGTGAATCTTAACCTGCGTCTGGGTCTGGCGGAGATGGAGGCTAAGGGCCTTGCCGATAGCATCCAGGACGAGCGGGCTAGCAGGCTGTTTGAGCACGTCATCGAAGCCCGAGCTCAGCTTGCCCACGCTCAGAACACCTTGCGCGATACGGTGCGGGGAATCTACCCACCGGTGCTTGAGGACTACGGGTTGAAAGCGGCCCTGGAAGAGCTGGCCCACCACACCCTCATTCCGGTTCACCTGACCTACGACGCTCCGGAGCGTCTACCCCAGCAGATTGAGCGGGCCGCCTACTACACGGTGACCGAGGCTGTCACGAACACTCTCAAGTACGCACAGGCACAGCGTATCTCGATAACGGTTGCGGTGGTTGAGAACCTGCTTGTGCTCAGTCTAGAAGATGACGGCATAGGAGGAGCTAACCTGGATGGTGGCACCGGCCTGGCTGGTCTGGTAGAACGGGCAGCGGCTCTGGGCGGACATGCTCAGCTTGATTCGCCGCAGGGTGGGCCTACCCGGCTGACGGTCAGTTTGCCGCTGGCCTAGGGTCCTGATTGAGCAAAGAACCGGTGGGTAGATTATTTACCTGCCGGTTCTTGGGCAGTAGAAAGTAGCCGGGGTCTGTACCCTGGGAATGAGACACCGTTGAAAGGCCGCTCATGCGTATTATCCTTGCCGAAGATTCTGCTCTGCTCCGTCAGGGGCTGGCGATGGTTCTGGGCGCTATGGGTCATACCGTTATTGCAGAGGTTGAGGACGCTCCGTCTTTGCTGGCCGCCGTCCATGCGGCACAGACCGGTGAGGAGGGGGTCGATATCGTGATTACCGACGTGCGTATGCCCCCTACCCACACGTCCGATGGGTTGAAAGCTGCCTTAGAACTTCGTGAGGCTTACCCTGGTTTGCCAATTGTGGTGTTATCGCAGTACATCACGACAGCCTATGCGCGGGAACTTTTTGCGCGTTCGGCGGCTGGGCTTGGTTATGTTCTCAAAGATCGGGTGGGTGATATTGAGGAGTTCGCTCAGACGCTCACCACCGTGACCAACGGGGGCACCGTCATTGATCCCGATGTGGTGCAACACCTTTTGGGTGCGGGAACTCCACCGGTATCACCAGAAAGCGGCGGGGTGCTGGCAGCTTCTGCATCTGTGCCTGCCAGGACTGATGGGAAGCTGGCTCGCCTGTCCCCCAGGGAGTTAGAGATTCTGAGGCTCATGGCTCGGGGTTACTCCAACGCAGAGATTGAGCAGGACCTTTATATTTCGGCAGCTACCGTTGCTAAGCATGTGGGTAACATTTTTGACAAGCTTGACCTTCCCGCTGATACCGGTAATCGGCGGGTCCGGGCCGTCCTCGCTTTCTTAGACATTTAGGCCTTAATCATCGCTTCTGCCAGTATCTCTAGGCCCCGGTGGGCTTGCTCGGTGCTGGGGGAGAGGTTAGAGATCATAATTTCATCGGCCTGGACCATATTGGCAAAGCGGGTGAGGTAGTCCTTGATGTCGGGTGCTGTGCCAAGTGCGGTGTAGCGGAGCATATCCAGAATCTGCTGGCCCTGGCTTGATTCTACGAGCAGGTCGAGTTCTTCATCGGTCATATCGCGGTCATCGAGGCGCATCATTGATTTGACGCGCTGGCGGTGGGCGATAACCTGCTGGGCTTTGGCTTCTTGCATACTGTCCGCTGCAATGACGTTAGCTGCGGCAATAACGTAGGGCTCCTGGAGCTGCTCTGAGGGAGCGAAGCGATCGCGGTAGACCTTGATGGCCTGTTCAAGCTGGGTGGGTGCAAAGTGTGAGGCAAAGGCGTAGGGCAGACCTAAAGAGCCCGCTAGAGAGGCACCGAAGAGTGAGGACCCCAGGATGTAGAGGGGAACATTGGTACCTGCGCCAGGGGTTGCATGTACTTCTGGGACCAGTGTCTTACCGGTGAGGTAGCCCTGGAGTTCTTGGACATCCTGGGGGAACCGTTCGGCATCTCGTGGGTCGCGGCCTAGCGCACGGAGGGTGCGCATATCGGTTCCGGGTGCGCGTCCCAGACCCAGGTCTATGCGGTCGGGGTACATTTCTGCCAGCGTGCCGAACTGTTCGGCAACGGTGAGCGGGGAGTGGTTGGGGAGCATTACCCCGCCCGCGCCCAGCCTAATTTTCTGGGTGTGGGCGCCAACATGGGCAATAAGAACTGCGGGAGCAGATGAAGCGATGCGCTTCATATTGTGGTGTTCTGCGTACCAGATGCGGTCGTAGCCTAGTTTTTCTGCCTGCTGGGCTAGGGCCACAGACCTTTTGAAGCTATTTGAGGGGCCTTCCCCAGGGAAGATGAGCGCGAAGTCAAGTAATGAGAGTGCTGGCATTGGTTTTCCTTGCTCAGGGTGATGCTCTTGTCTAGGTCCTACAACGTGCGGAGGTTTGCTTGTATTCCCTACCGTGCCGATAGTGGGAGTTGAATATCCAGGTAATGAGTAAAGCTGAGGGCCGTTGGGGGGCAAAACGGGGAGAGCGGTAGGAAATTTTGGTGGACTAGGTCATAGATATATACCATAGACCTGCCTCACAGATAGCTTTTGACTAGGTGAAACATCATTGCAGAGAGAGGCTGGGGGTGGGGAAAAGCCCCTTTTTGGCCCCTTTGAGCCCGTCCTCTCCTCTTTTTCGAT
>NZ_JBLXXT010000013.1:0-23400 GCF_048513575.1 Rothia sp. CCM 9417
TTTTTTGTTTTGTGCTTGTTTGTTTGCGTCCACTGTATGGTTTTGAAATAATAACCCCTGGTTATTCAGCGAGGGAGTCTAGAGCTAACGCTCTAGACTCCCTCGCTTTTTCATGCCCCAAATTCCTGCCTGCTCAAAAAATAAGGTAAAACACCGCACATCTGGCCGATCATAAAGTTCCCTCCACCGCCTACTCTGCGCCCAAAGGGTTACTTCTTCTGAAGGCTACTGCTGGTTCTCTGTGCCCCTAGAAACAGAAGAAGAGCCACATAATGTAGAAAAGTCGGTAACCAAGGGTGCAGGCTAGAAACCTCTGGTTCCCCCATAAAGGGCAAGCATGAATGTCTATTTTTACGCACTAAAGATAATCTGGTAGGCCAGGAAGAACATGAGTGCCGCAATACCGGCATCGAGTACACGCCAGGCCTTAGGGTTAGCAAAGACGGAGCGAAGAAAGCGGCTACAGGAGGCTAAGAAGGTGAACCAAAGGACGCTCCCCGCGACAGCTCCGGCATAGAAGAACCAGCGGCTATCTCCCTGCTGGGCCGCAAGACCACCGATAAATACAATGGTGTCGAGGTAGGTGTGAGGGTTAAGGTAGGTCATGGCAGCAGCAAGTAGCAGAGCCTTGGCCAGGGTCTGCGGGCCTGATTCCTTGCTCGTGACTGTCAGCACAGAAGGGCATAGAGCCCGCCGAGCAGCGAAAAGGCCATAGACAACTAGGAAGAGCCCACCACCCCAGCGTAGAACTTCAAGAACACATACGGCAGAATCAGCCAGGGCACCCATACCAAGAACGCCCAGCCCAATGAGCAGGGCATCAGAGAAAATGCAGAACAGGGCGATAGGCCAGATAAAACGGCCAATAATACCCTGCTTGAGGATATAGGCATTCTGCGCCCCAATAGCCACAATGAGAGAGAGGGACGTCCCCAACCCCATAAGCACGGGTGCTAAAAAATTTGCTGCTACCACGCAACCCATCGTAGGTGACCTCAACCAATAATGCTATCTAATGAAAATTAAATAGCATAAGATTTACTTATGATACGTTTTACTACCGACCAGCTACAAACCTTTGTCACCGTCATTGAATATGGGACCTTTGAGGCCGCCGCAGACATTCTTGGGGTCAGTGCTTCTGCTATTTCACAGCGTGTGAAAGCTATGGAACAGCTCGCCGGTAAAGTCCTTCTCAAGCGAACTAACCCTGTTGTTGCTACCGAGGCGGGCCAGAGCGTTTTGCGGGTGGCGCGCCAGAGCGAGTTCCTGCATACCGAAATGATGCGTGAACTCGGTGGCGCTGAAGGTTCCCAGAGCGTAGCTGTGGCTGTCAACGCAGACTCTTTAGCTACCTGGTTTCTCAGTGCGGTGGGGGAGCTGGCTACCGAGGACCGGATCTTTTGCGACGTTCGCCGGGAAGCTGAATATCACTCATCTGCCCTCTTGCGTTCTGGTGAGGTAATGGCAGCGCTTACCTCCAACCCGGAACCCATCCCAGGGTGTGCCGTCGAGCGGCTCGGGGTGCTGCGCTACCGGGTAGTGGCTTCGCGCGCCTATATTGACCGTCATTTCCCGGATTACCCAGCAGTTACTGTAGAACAGTTGGGCCTTGCCCCTCTTGTGGAATTTGATCGTAAGGATTTTGGCCTTGCTTCGGCGCAAGAACTGCTCCTTGACCGGTTTGGATTGGGGCGGCAGGAATTACTTACCCCTCCTGTTATCTACCTGCCCAGCTCCCCGGACTATGTTAGAGCTGTGCTTTCGGGTATCGCCTGGGGGATCATTCCGGAGGTCCAGTGTGTTCGTGAGCTGGAGAATGGTGAGCTGGTGGAGCTGGCTGCAGAGCCGGTTGATGTGCCCCTCTATTGGCAGCACTGGAAGATTAGTTCACCTGTCTTGGAGAGATTAGGTGAGCGCGTGTATTCTGCGGCTTCTCGGGAGGGTGTTCTGAGGTAGAAGTGCTGCTGTAAAAAATTTTCTGTCTAAAGCAGTCGGTGGCTTTGCATTCCTAAAACTTTACATGTAAAGTAAATGGTGTTGAAAGAAAACACCTAGACAAGGAGAAAATCATGGCAGAACTGACCACCGGCACATGGAACTACGATGCAACCCATTCAGAAGTCGGTTTCACCGTCCGCCACGCAGGTATCACCAAGGTGCGCGGCAGCTTTAGCCAGGTTGAAGCAGAGCTCACCATCGCTGAAAACATTGCAGAATCAACCGTAGAAGCTACCGTAGGCATGGACTCCGTTAGCACCGGTAACGCAGACCGCGACGGCCACCTGCGCGGCGCTGACTTCTTCGACGCAGAAAACCACCCCGAGATGACCTTCACCTCCACTTCCTTTGAGCTTGACGGTCAAGACCTCACCATCGCTGGCAATCTCACCATCAAGGGTGAGACCCGCCCTGTCACCTTCACCGGCGAATTCACCGGTGCCGTTGTTGACGCCTTCGGTGCCACCCGCGCTGGTGCTTCGGTAACCACCACCATCTCCCGCAAGGACTTCGGTATTACCTGGAACGCCGCTGTAGAAGCTGGCGGAGTGCTTGTTTCCGATAAGGTGGTCATCAACCTGGATGTCGCCTTCATCGCCCCCGAGTCCTAAAGACTCCCGGCGCAAGAGCGTCGACGAGAACACTGTGTGTCATGTGGTCCTGCCCTCTGCTACCGTAAGGTAGCGGAGAGCAGGCCTTTTTAGTATGCACAGAAAAACTCCGCAATGAAATCGATAATCCCTCTGCAGCACATGAGGAACTTTCAAGAGCGCCTGATTTTGTAAAGCTAGCAGGGAAACGAAGTGGTTGATTGTGATACCCATATTCGGGAGCCCCTCGGGTGTCGATATTGGTAGCAGCACATGCACCCACGACACCCTACCTAAAATGTCAGCAACCCCCAATAAACTCAGAACCAGAAATAAGTACCCAATGATGAGAGGCTGAAGGTTCATGAGCAAGGACAACGCAACCAACGCCCAAAAAGGACAAGCGAGCACACCAGGATGATAACCAGGGCCAGAGCAACGGTAAAGCAAGCATGAAGCTGCGCGAGCTCAACGAAGCATACAAAGACAAAACCCACCCCCGGCACGATGAAGCCGTCAAAGAGCTCGAAAAACTAGCGAAGACGCTCACCCCACGCATGTCCGAATCTACTCTTACCGCCATCGGTATTATTAGCCAACGCATCACTCACGAGGCCCTCAAATAACTCTTCTCCAACCAAGACGAAACCACCCGGGCAAAACTCCACACCCATTTTGAAAACTATTTCGGATCCTTCTTCACCCACTTGTCAGCCCAACGCTACGTGCACAATCACCCCGAGGAAAACATCACCGTTGTAGACCCCAACAACAACGACTGGAATGAGTACCAGGTTCCCAGAGAAGACAATGACGGGTTGTTGCATATCTACTCCTCAAAGAACCCCAACAAAACCTCTCTGCGCAAGCAAGAACTAGCAATACATAACCTCATGTACGCCAGCGATACTCCTGAGAACCCACAACAGGCTCTCTTTGCAAGGGAAACCTACGCTAACCCCCATGAAAGCAACGCATCCCGCGGAGCAAAGAGCACCACCTTTTGCCAGCTCTTCCTGCATACCAGCGCCAGTAGACTCATCACCGGTGCCACCTTCACCGCACCGCTACCCGTGGCTGCTGAAACAATTTTTAGTTACTCCGTTGATATGGAAGCAGCCTTTGCGCTTGCTGGCCGATTCTGGGAGGATGCAGCAGACGATTTTGCACCTTTGATTGCACTAGCTGCTGCTACTAATCGCCTTGATACCGGCACCTATACAGCCGCCACAGCCCCCGATGTATCGAGCACAGGTAAAGTCTTCATCAATACAGCGCCAAAGCCTGCACCTGCAGATGAGCCTCACGTCTCAACAGAACAAGAAACAAATGGAAAAGAGTAGCTAAATCGCCAGCTACGTGGGGTTGCTTGCAATCATCAGGTCGATTTATTTATCTGTTTTTTCCTGGGAAGATGCTACTCATAGTGTGTATATACCGATGCAAAAACTAACAGGAAAAAACCAAGGCTCCACCTATGCAAGCTAACCTCACAACTACCAGCCTTGTCGCAGAACCAGCGACTGTTAAAAAGCTGCGTCTGCGCCGAGGCTTCACACTTGAATGGGTCTCCAAGCAAGTAGAACGTCAGAAGGGATGGGGATCAAAAGTAGAGAGTGGGAAAATCTACCTGACCGGAGAGAACCTCGAAAAATATGCCCATATTCTCGAAGTGCCAGTTGAGCTTATGGTCCGCCCGCTGCCGGCTGTCAGTGCGGAGGGACTCATACTCCGTAAGTGCCAGACCCCGCAAAAGACTGTAAATCGACTTGAAGACGAAGCAGAGCTACGAGTCGATGTATATACGGCTCCTTGAGATCACGAACCAACCCTCGGAACCCACCTTGACCCAGTTCAACATAGAAACCACCCCCAGGGAGCCGCAGGAGCAGCACACCAAATTCGTGAACGTTGGGGTGTAGGTAATAACCTTGTACAAAATTTGGCTGGATTCCTTGAAAGCGAGGGCATCATCATTGAACTGCCTTTGGAGATTCAAAAGGTCTCTGGTGTAACCTTCTGGGAAATGAAGCACCTTGCGCCTTTGATGATCTTTTCAGGTCATATCCCAGATGTCACTAAACGGCTTTACCATGGCTCACGATAACGCCCATCTAGTACTCGATAAAACCTCCCCTGTAGTGTGGAGTCACCTGCCGAGCTAGAGAAACCGTGCAGATACCTTTGCTGGAGAGCTTCTACCCCCTGCAAGTTAGTGCGTCGCCCATTCTTGGATATGCGTACTGGTGATGTAGATAGTTTGCTGCATTTGCCCTATTTCTGGGGATTGCACCCTATGAGTTTTGTAACGAGAGCAATCAAGGCAGGTGACATCAGCAAGGATGTTGCAACAGCTTGGTACAAGCGACTAAACGGCTCTGCTAAGAAGGTCATAGATCAGACTCCATGTGCTTACCCCGTACAACCGACAACGTTTACCCGCCTGCTGCAGAGACTCGGAGAATATGGGGGGGACAACAGGTAAGTTGATGCGCGAGCTTGATCTTTTGCCTTCTGGCTTTCGGAATGTCATGGGCGAAGAGCGCTGGAATTTTTCAGAGCAGCCTTTGCGCGGTGTTTTTAAATTTGTAGCTTAGTAGATTAATACCTCTATGAATCTGAAAAGAAAATCCATAGACTGGAACTCTCTTTGCAAAGAATATACTATTTTTGTTTGCTCCCTCTAAATAGTGTTGAGAGTTCAAGGACAAGACTTTCGATATTATACATCAGATATTGAAAACAGCGCGATCCACACGGGAGGTATTCCTTTTAATGCAGTTGCGGAATCTGCTAGATGGAAGGTGAGAATGAAATTATTTTAGTTTGTTCATTAATTAATGGAAGACTTGTAAGCAGCATAAAAATTTTTTAAAAATTCCATGCCACTCAAGCGTTAGAATTATGGATTCCTACGCTATTTTCACAGCTCCTGAAGTTACAAAATTTTTCAAACAAATCCTGTGCATTGTGATATATGCCGGAATATATTTTTATCACACGAGACTGCACGTTAAAATGAGCCAGTGCGGTTTAGTGAAATTTAGTGAGGGGTGCAGATATTTGTAGAACATATGAATCTGGCCCCAGCAGAAAACTAGGGCCAGATATAAATATTTTCATCACAAGGAAGGACTAAAATCTGTCAATCATTGTCTACCGTTAACATCTAGGTAGTTGATAACAGTCAGCACAAGACCAGTTAAGAACATACATATCCCAGCCACACCCATGAATCCCGGTTTACCAATCAAAAAGAGACTGATAAGGCCAATCCCTAGAGAAACCATAAGAATGGAATAATTTTTCTTTTCAAAATTTTTCATTATTTTTACTTTCTAAAGAGGAAGGGTGGTAGTTCCTCTGAGGTTGCACCCTCCACCCATGCCGGCCAAAACTCCTCCGCTAGTTACCGGAGGAGCCCCATTGAATAGAGCGTCGTTAACGCTGCCTCCAATGTAAAGACCACCATACAACTTGACTCTAACCGCTACAGATAACCGAGTTACCCGCGTTATATAGTTGCCCCTAAACAATCTTAAGTAACTAGTGTTCTATGCATTTTTTAGACTATAGATAATCCAAACCTGTTTTCTAAGCCAGGCGCTAAGAGCCGGTTACAGCCTGCCAGGCAAAATAAAGAGCGATAGCGGCTACCACGCCAAAGAGCGCCCAACGCCGCAACTTAGTCTCAAACCGAGCAGCCCTTATATCGGGGCGCTCATCTAAGGGCTCGTTCGGGTCAACAGGGGCAAGATTAGCGGGATTCGTGACCTCAGGTTTCTTATCAGCCACGCTCAACCTAACGCCAGCGAGTCGTCATCATTAGGCCAATCATCATCAGCCCGATACCGATACCAATATTCCAGTTGCCGATACCCGGAACAGGGTACAGAGACTGGGTGATATAGAAAACGATAATCCACAGCACACCCAGAATAATCAGGGAGAACATAATCACCCGGTACCAGAGCGGCGTAGGTGAGGGAAACTCCTCATCGCTATACATAGACTCAGCGATGCGGCGAAGCTCCGCCTCTTCAAGATCCTCATCGCGGATTGACTTAGACTCAGCCACATTTCCTCCAGTAGGGGGTGCCCCAGCAGTTGACAATAAAGTACGGTCACAACGATTTTAGCTCTAGCACCATAAAAAGTTCTAACATTGTAACGGTACACCCCTTTCGACCTGCCGAGGTACAACCTTGACTTCAAAGTCAGCACCCCAAACGTCACCCCGCCCCCAGGCGGCAGCTCAAGGTACCCCGCTGCAACTGACACTCTCGGTCGTGGGTGAGCTCCTTATTACCCTCGGACTCATCTTGCTTCTCTTCGTGGCCTGGCAACTCTGGTGGACCAACCTGGCCGCCAACCGGATCCAGGGCGATACCGTCCAAGGGCTAATTCAAGAATTCAACCCGACCACTACACCAGACTCCGCCAAAACAGCAGAAATACCCGCCTACGACCCAGCCAACCCGACGCTCACCCTATCTCCCAGCTATGGCCAAGCTTACGGAGTGGTCTATATCCCTAGGCTGGGTGCCGACTATACCCGCCCCCTGGCAGAGGGAGTAGGCAGCGACGTGCTCGACACTCTCGGACTAGGGCACTACCCCGAAAGCCAGGCGCTCGGGGCCTACGGAAACTTCGCCCTCGCAGGGCACCGGCAAACCAACGGTGCTGTTCTTGACCACATCGACCAACTCCAAACCGGAGACAACATCTATATCCGTACCGCCGAAGGCTACTACACCTACCGGGTCTACCAGTCACAGATCGTCCTCCCCAGCCAGGTAGAGGTTATAGCCCCCAACCCAGACCAGCTAGAAGCCCCCGTCGAAGAAGCCACCCGCCGCCTCCTCACCCTCACCAGCTGCCACCCGCGCTACGGCAGCACCGAACGCTACATCGTCCACGCAGAATTCGTCAGCTGGCAACCCAACCAGGCCGGACCCCCCGCCGAAATCGCCCCTGTTGCCGGCTCCTAAAAACCAACCCGAAAGACACACCACCATGTACGCCTGGATTTTCCGCCACCTGCCCGGCCCCCTCTGGGTCCGTATCATCACTGCCATCGCGCTCATCTGCTTGGCCGTTTACGGGCTCATGGAATACGTCTTCCCCTACCTTGCTCATTACAGCCCCTTCGGCACCGAGGTGACCATAGGGAACTAACCCCCCCACCCCGGCAGGCCAAAACCCGCCTGCGATAGAATCAAGGCAGCATCACGAAAGGGCGCACCATGACCAAAATCCTCGTTATCGATAACTACGACAGTTTTGTCTTCACCCTGGTCGGCTATATCCAGCAACTCGGTGCCGAAACCACCGTCATCCGCAACGACGAGCTCACCCTCGAACAAACCATCACCCTCGCCCAAGAGCACGACGGTCTACTTATCTCGCCCGGGCCCGGTGCCCCCGCAGATGCCGGAGTCATCATCGACACCATCACCTGGGCCGCCCAAGAACACAAACCCCTCCTTGGGGTCTGTCTGGGGCATCAAGCGATCGCAGAAGCCTTCGGCGGAGTTGTCAGCCACGCCCCCGAACTAATGCACGGCAAGACCTCCCAACTCGTCCACACCGGCCAGTCAGTCTTCAAAGGCCTACCCAGCTCCTTTACCGCTACCCGCTACCACTCCCTGGCTGTAGAACCCGATACCCTGCCGCAGGAACTCGAGGTTACCTCCAGTACCGATAAGGGAATCATCATGGGCCTACGCCACAAGCAAGCACCCATGCACGGTGTCCAGTTCCACCCCGAATCCGTGCTCACTGAAGGCGGCTACCTCATGCTGGGTAACTGGCTCGAAGAAGTAGGACTAGAAGGCGCCGCCGCCAAGGGAGCCGCCCTCTCACCCCTTATCGAAGGCAACGCCTAATACACCCAGCTCATATCAGTAAGCCTCCCTCCCCGTAGCTGGGGAGGGAGGCTTCTTACTGATATAGTCCCTCTGGCTTACTCTTTGTCCTTATTGCTACTACTAGTGCTAGGCGCAGGCCTTGGAGCTGCACTCGAAGAGCTAGGCGACGGTGACGCAGCAGGCTGAGTAGTTGCAGCAGGCTGGCTAGTTGCAGCAGGTTGGCTAGTTGCAGCAGCCGTGGGCGCAGGCGCAACCGTAGGTGCCGGAGCAACTGCAACACGGATAGTAATCGTTGAGCCCTGCTCCACCAGCGTGCCAGGTGCCGCACTCTGCGACACAACGGTACCCGCAGGCTGAGCAGACGTCGTGACGGTTTCAATGTTGGTGCTCAGAAGCGTATCGGCAGAGGTAAGAGCCGCAATAGCCGCATCCCTGCTCAAACCAACCAGGCTAGGAACCTCTACCTTGCCATTCGACAGAATAATATCAACGGTTGACCCAGCATCGGCCTGCGCGCCAGACTCAGGAGTAACCCCAATAACCATGCCAGCAGGAATAGTCGGGCTATTGACTGTAGTTGTACGGCCAGGAACAAAGCCAGCGGCCGTCAGAGTCTCACGGACATACTGCTCACTCTGGCCCTCCAAATTACCGGGAATCATCAGAACCGAAGGACCAGAAGACACCGTAACCACAATCTCGGTACCTTCCTCAGCCTCAAGCCCGGTCACAGGAGAAGTCTTAATAACAGAACCCTTCGGGATACTGTCAGAATGCTCCTCCTCAAACTTAAGAACATAGTTGAGGTTGCGAAGCTGAGTCTCAGCTTCCTCCTTGGTCTGGCCCTGAACAGCCGGGATCACATGCGTAGGAACCTTATTGAGCTCAGCCTGGTAGTAGAGCACAGAGCCCACACCAAAGGCCGCAAGGAAGATAATTAGCAGAGTGGTAAGAGCCTTACCCCACGCACTCCTACGACGCTTCTTACGCGCCTTAAGGGCATCCTCGCCGTAGCCGTACCCGTACAGCTCCTCATCGGTGAACTCTTCTTGCGCTGAGTCAAAGAAGCTGCCAAGACCGGCTTCCTCCGTCTCACGCTTATGATCAGGCAGAGCAGCCGCGCTCGCAAGGGTAGTGCCCAGGCCAGCGGCACTAAAAGCGGCGGTAGCCTCGGTGGGGTCCTGGACATCAAACGGAACGGTTGCCCCATCGGTTGACTTGAGAGCTTCAGAAAATTCTGCGGCGCTCTGGTAGCGGTCCGCTGGGTTCTTGCTCAGGCCCTTGAGAACAACCTGATCCAAAGCTGGCGAAATTTCCGCAGCATAGGTGCTGGGAGGCTGAGGGGCTTCACTCAGGTGCTTACCCGCCAGCTCGACATTCGTGGGAGCATCAAAGGGTGAGCAGCCTGCAAGCATCTCATAGACCACACAGGCGGCAGAATAGACATCGCTACGGGCGTCAGCTGTCTGGCCGCGAGCCTGCTCAGGAGAGATATAACGTGCTGTACCCATGACGGTGTTAGCCTTAGTAATCGCGTCACTGGCCTCTTCAGCCGCGCGAGCGATACCGAAGTCCATCACCTTGATCTGGGAGGGCTCCCCAAGCTGCTTATCCTCATCGGTCTGCGGAAGAATCATCACATTAGCTGGCTTGATATCGCGGTGGATAATTCCGGCGCTGTGGCTGTACTCCAAAGCCTCCAGAATCTGCACACCGTAAGCAAGAGCCAGGGCCTGATCAACGTCACCGTTTGAGATTGCCTCATGCAGGGTTGTACCCTGAACAAGCTCCATCACCATAAAAGGAACTGATACTTGGCTACTTCCTGACTGGATATCAAAAGCCCCGGTATCGTACACGGCCACAATGGAGCGATGGTTGAGAGCTGCAACAGCCTCCGCTTCACGCTGGAAGCGAGCACGGAAAATAGCGTCCTGAGCGTGCTCAGTCCGCAGAACCTTCAGCGCAACCTTTCGACCCAGACGAGTATCAACCGCTTCGTAGACAGTTGCCATTGCGCCGGAGCCGATAACGGCCCCAACCTCGTAACGCTGATCGATAGTTTCAGGAACCTGCTGGTCCATGTAGTCACCTATCATTTCCGGTGGAATCTAGTTGCCGGTTCCGGTGTCACTCGATGAGTCTGACCCGGAATCGTTATTATCTGACGGGGCGCTGGTTGAAGCGCTCGGGGAAGCTGTGGTGCTGGCCGGGGCCTTAGCCACATAGACATCAACACTGCTGCCGACCTCAACGCGTGAGCTTGAGGTGGGGGAAGTGCGCAACACGGTGCCTTCCTGGGCGCTACTGCTCTCTTCAAAGTGAATCTGAACATTGACACCCAGGGTGGTAATCGCCGCGATTGCATCTTCCGAGTTTGTACCCTCCAGATTACTGGGTAGGGTCACAGATTTGGGCCCTGTAGAGTACTGAACGGTGATGGTTTCGCCCACTTTCACACTACCGGTTGGTGATACCGAGAGTACAGTATCAACCGCAGCGTCGGAGGTAACACCTGTGGTCCGTGTGGAGAACCCCATTCCTGCCAGCTGGTTGACTACCTCATCGAGGGCACGGCCTTCAAAGTCAGCAGAAGTGATTTCAACGCGGGTGTCTTGCTGAGTCGTTGTTTCGGTACCGGGGGTAGGCGAAGCGCTTACCGTAGACACCGTTCCCGACGCCGTTGGCTTGGGGGTATCGGTCACCTGAGGCTGGCTGTTGTTAAAGACCACAAACCAGACAACGCCCGCAATGAGCAGTAAGGCCAAAACCAAAGAGACCCAACCCCAGGGGTTCTTTTTCTTCTGCTCCACAGCCCGCGGCGGGTAGCCACCGGGTGGCAGGGGGGCGGCACTGGGAACACGGGCCGTTGTGGGCTCAGGCTCATAGCGGACACCAGAACCAAACCGTGCCGCCGCGGAGGTGACACTCGTGGGTGCAGTCATCACCTGTGTTGCTTGAGTATCAGCACCCTGAGGGAGGAAATGCCCTAGGGGCGGTACAGCCTTAACAGCCGCAGGAATATCCCGCCGTCTAATCGCATCAATGGCTGAGGCCAGAGCGGTGGCGGTTTCAGGGCGGTCGGCGGGGTCCTTAGAGAGCAGGCACATAATCAGTGCTGCCGCTGGTGCAGGTACGTCCTGCGGTAGCGGTGGCGGAGGATCGTTTACCTGGGCAAGAGCAATAGCAATCTGTGACTCGCCAGTAAAGGGGCGACGGCCCGCCAAGCACTCGTAGCCGATAATACCCAGGGAGTACATATCGGAAGACTGCGTAGCCTGCTGGCCGGTAGCCTGCTCAGGAGCGAGGTACTGGGCGGTGCCCATAACCTGGCCGGTTGCGGTCAGAGGTACCTGATCAGCCAGTCGGGCAATACCGAAGTCGGTAACCTTAACACGCTCATCGGGGGTGATAATCAGGTTGCCCGGTTTGACGTCACGGTGAACCAAGCCCTGCGCGTGGGCTGCGGCCAGAGCGCGGGCAGTCTGCGCCATGATGTTGAGGATACGGTCAGCCGGGAGCTGCTTATCGCGCTCAATAATGTTAGAAAGCGGTTCGCCCGGCACCAGTTCCATGACCAGGTAGGCAGAGCCGTCTTCTTCGCCGTAGTCAAAGACGTTAGCGACACCGGGGTGATTGAGCAGGGCGGTGTGGCGCGCCTCGGCACGGAAACGCTCTAGGAAACCGGGATCGCCAGTATATTCCTCTTTCAGAATTTTAACGGCGACGGTGCGGCCTAGAACCTTATCGCGCGCCTTCCAGACCTCGCCCATACCGCCAATAGCGATACGCTCAGTCAGGGTGTAGCGACCACCGAGAGTCACATCTACCGAAGGCCTCACTTCTTTAACACCGCCTCAAAAAGTTGTTTACCTGCGGGAGCAGCAAGCTGCGCCCCTATTGTGACGTCTACACCTTCATAGACTACCGCGATAGCGACCTGCGGGTCGTCCGCCGGCGCGAAACCCGTGAACCAGGAATTATTTAAGCCGCTATCACCGATCTCAGCAGTTCCCGTTTTACCCGCAACCTTGACACCGTTCACGGAAGCCGCCGAGGCAATACCGTTATCAACATCGTTAACCATCCAATCGGTAACCTGGTTGGCGACATCCGCTGAAGTCGATCTTTTTAGCTCCTCAGCGGAGAACTCGTAGAGCGAACTCAGGTTGTGGGATTTAACCGACCGAATCAGGTTAGGTTTCATTTGCACACCGTCATTAGCAATCGCGGCACTCATCATGGCAACCTGCAAAGGGGTGGTCTTCACATCGTACTGTCCAATTGCCGCCTGTGCTAGCTGGCTTTTCTCCATGTTGGTGGGGAAGACAGACTGGGAAACAGGCAAGGGAATCCGTAGGTCTTGGCCGTACCCAAAGTTCTTAGCTGTCTGCGCGATTGTATCCTCACCCAGGTCCATAGCAATTTGCGCAAAAGGAGTGTTGCAGGACTGTGCTAACGCCCACTCTATAGTGGCAGTGGTTTGGGTTGAGCACTGACCACCTACATAGTTAGGCAGAGTGACATTGGTATTGGGCAGGGTGAGGTTCTGGGGGTTATCGATCACAGAATTTGCATCGTATTTACCCGACTCCAGGGCGGCTACAGCATCAATAATTTTGAAGGTAGAACCGGGCGCGTAGGTATCACCGGCAATAGCTCGGTTATAGAGCGGGTGGTTGGAGTCCTCATTTAAGGTCGCGTACTGGGCCAGCACCGACTCAGAATTATGGGAGGAAAGAGAATTGGGGTCATAGGAGGGAGTTGACACCATAGCCAGAATTTCACCGGTCTTGGGGTTCAGAGCCACGATTGCACCTTTATGACCGTCCAAGAGGGTATAGGCCAACTGCTGAAGTTCCGGGTCGATAGTAAGCTCAACACTTGCCCCCTGGGAAGATCCCCCGGTAAACATCTGGGCTAGACGATCGTAGAACTGGGCATCGGAGTTACCCGAGAGCTGCTCGTTCATTGCTGACTCAAGGCCGGTCGCCCCATAGATCGAGGAATAGTACCCAGTGATTCCGGCGTAAAGCTCAGGGGCAGAGTAGGTACGCTGGAAAGCGTAGCCATCATTCGACTCAACCGATGAAGCGATATCGACACCGTTCACCACGATAGAACCACGCTGCGAGCCGTAACTTTCGTAGAGGGTACGGGAGTTCCAGGCGTTGGCCTGCAAACTCTTGGCGTCAAAGAACTGGATGTAGGTCAAAGTGCCTAAGAGAAGTACAAAGACACACGAGGCGGCTATCCAGGCCCTACGGATTGCTTTATTCACCGCGAGAACCTCCTGCCCGGTTGCTTTCAGAGATACGAGATATGACGGCGGTAGCCCCTTCAGCTTCACGACCGTCGTAGTTGATGCTATCTGCTTCGTCGAAGGCCTCGACCACATGGGGGGCGCGAGCAGTATGGGAAATAGCTAGCAAAATAGCGACAATAACCCAGTTAGAGAGAAGGGAGGAACCGCCGGCTGACATGAAAGGTGTCGTCAGACCGGTCAGCGGAATCAGGCGGGTCACACCGCCGATGACGACAAAAAGCTGAATAACGATGAGTGCTGAGAAACCAGAGGCCAGCAGCTTACCGAAAGCATCACGCGTTCCCAAGGCTGCGCGAAAGCCGCGAGAGACCAGCAACAAGAAAAGCATGAGAATAGCGCCCAGACCCAGGAGACCCAGCTCCTCACCCAACGCTGTGATAATCATATCTGAGTTGGAATAGGAGACCAGATCAGGGCGCCCATTGCCCCAGCCCCGCCCAAAGAGGCCGCCCGAGGCCAGCCCGAACAGGCCCTGGACGATCTGCCCGGAACCGCCCAGCGGCTGGTTATAAATCTCGGGGTCAAAGGCATGAACCCAGGAGTTAATTCGGTAGTAGACGTGGGAGATGTAGGTATAGGCTAGGAAGCCACCTGCCGCTACGAAGAGCAACCCCAGCGCAACCCAGGTTAGGCGTCCGGTGGCTAGGAAGAGCATAGCCAAGAAGATGCCGAAGAAGAGGATAGCGGAACCCAAATCACGCTGGAAGACCAGAACACCCAAAGAAACAAGCCAGGCTATCATCATGGGTGCCATATCTTTGAAGCGGGGTAGGCGCACTGGCCCAATCTTCTTACCCGCCAGCATGATGAGATCCCGGTGGGCTGAGAGATAACCGGCGAAGAATATAGCCAGCGTAATTTTAGCGATTTCGCCGGGCTGGAAGGTACGCCCACCAACCGAGATCCAAATACGAGCGCCGTTAATCTCGGTGCCAATAAGTGGCAGCAAGGGAAGGATGAGCAAGACCAAAGATACCGTGAGAGAGATATAGGTGACCTTGCGGAGTACCCTATGGTCCCGCAGGAAAAACAGGACGATGGCAGAAACTACCATGGCCAGGCCGGTCCACATGAGCTGAGTTGAGCCAGCATTCGCCGGGGTAGTGAGGTCAATGCGGTAAATCATGGCTAACCCCAGGCCGTTGAGAGCAACCGCAATAGGCAGGATAAAGGGGTCAGCATAGCGAGCCCGAATGTACATCACAGTGTGCAGTATCAGGGCACCAATACCCTGGATAATCAGCGTCTGAAGCCACATACGATTGGCCAGCACCGCTTCTGCATCAACCAGGTACATGGCAGCAGGGCAGAGCAAAACTGCAAGAGCCGTCAGCACGAACTCGGTGAAACGGCGGGAGCGGGGCACATCGACCGGTTTGGGTGCGCTCACTGGTTACCTCCTTGTCCGGGACTAGCTGTTGGCGATGCAGACGGGATAGGCGCAGAGGCTGATGCACTCGGTGAAGCGGTAGTTACCGACCCAGGCTCCACCTCAGAGGGAACCTGCTCCCGAAGATTTTTTACAATCTGTTCGGCATCAGCCTGATTCCTTGCAGTAATCGTGCTGGTGAGCCTGGTCTGCGAATGTTCGGGCAGCGAACTGACCTCAATATCAGTTTCCTTAACCACAGAGTGAAGAGTGATAGGCCCAAGGGTTTGGTTAATACCGTTAAAGACCGCGACGTGGTTGTCTTTAACCCCCACGTAGTACTGTTCACCGGTCCAGGCGACAAAGCTCCAGACAGTAGCAAGAGCGACAGCCAGGGTTAGTACAACCACAAAAATGCGCATGGGCCAGCGGTGGGGAGAAGGTTCCACCAGATTACTGAGGGCAGCCCGGTACTCCTCGGGTAGCTCAGCGGGCTCCACAGACTGGTCCTCTGCCGGATGCGACAGAGTGCTCAGCGTTTTCGCTGTTCGCGCGGTAACAGCCGGAATCATGCCGGTCTGGGTAGCGTTCGCAGCTGATCCCACCAGGTCGTGGGGGCGCTCAGAAAGTTCCTGACGAAGAATAGAAGCGGGGGTCGGCACATCCTCGGCACCATCAGTTACCGGGTGCGAAGTATCCACGCCGGCTTTAACGCTCATAGTATTGAGCACGCCGTCTGTAAAGGACTCACCACGCCACTTACCATGACGCAGGGCGTTGTGTACCTTAGCGTGCTGCGGCATCCGCCGCCGCCAAGGAGCCTGATGGCGAGAACTGCCCCCGTTGCTACTGTCATCGGTGTCTACGTTTGTTTCTTCGACGGTTTGCTCAGATAGCTGAACCCCAGATTCCTGCTCAAGGGTGGGATGAACACCCACAAGCTTGCCGTCAGCCCCGTACTTACGCACCGGAATAATCGGTTGCGGTGCAGTGACCGCCGCCGACAGGGAGTCCTCATTAATGACCGACAGGGCGACAACGGTGACATTATCGGGGGCACCGCGCTCTAGGGTCATATCAACCAGCACATCAACCATCTGGCGCAGGTCACCGGTTGACCGCATAACAGCCTCAATCTCCTGGACTGAGACCACAGCATCCAGCCCATCGGAACTCAAGAGCCACTTCTCGCCCACCTGGGCATCTAAAGTGCGAAGCTCCAGCTCAGGGGAGGCATCGACATCGCCCAAGACGCGCATAATCACATTCTTGTGCGGGTGAAGCTCAGCCTCATCGGGGCTAATCCGCCCCTCCTGCACAAGACGTTGAACAAAAGTGTGGTCGGTCGTGATCTGCTCAAAAATGCCGTCACGCAAACGGTAGGCCCGCGAGTCGCCGATATGAGCCATCTCAATCTGGTCACCGTCAATCAGCAAGGCCGTGCAGGTGGTCCCCATGCCGGCCAGCCGAGGGTTGAGGCCCACTAGCTCATTCATGATGATATTGGCGTTCACAATCTCATCGGCCAGGTAGATTCCGGCATTGCCCTCAAAACCTGCACGGTCAAGCGGAGCCAAATCGAGGACCGTAGTAGCAGATGCGACATCGCCACCAACATGGCCACCCATACCATCGGCAACTACCGCTAGGTAGTGCCCGGCGTAGCCGGAGTCATCGTTCTTAGAGCGCACACGACCCACATCGGATCGAGCCGCAAAACGGAAAGCGATACTCATTAACTAGTCTTTCAACTGCATGGTTGTGCGACCCACACGGAAAGACTGCCCCACCTGAACAGGGGTGGCGCGGGTGAGTCGCTGATCGCCAATAAAGGTGCCGTTGGTGGAACCCATATCCTCAAGGAACCAGCGGGACCCTTGCGGAAAGAGACGGGCGTGACGGCCCGAAGCGTAGTCGTCCTGTAAAGAAACCTCAATGTCGGTGGCACGACCGATCGTCACCGGGGAATTACCCAGTCGCATGCTGGCACCTGCCTGGGCGCCGTCAACAATAGTCAAGAGTGAAGGTCGAACCGGGGGTACTGTGGGAGCTGGGTGGGCCGGGGTCGGCGGGACAGCCGCCATCGGCGCGTCCATCTGGGCTCGGGTAGTACGAACATTACGCCCCACACCCAAATCACGGCGAGAAGCGGCAAGCACCATAAAGACAAAAAGCCACAGCAGAATAAGGAAGGCAAAACGCAAAACCGTCACGGTTATTTCAGATGCCACAAGCTACCCCTTACGGACCATGAGACGGAAAATGATACGAGCACGACCCATTTCAATCACCGCGCCGTTTTTAATTTCAACGCGGCCAATCAAACGCCGCCCATTAACGTAGGACCCGTTGGTTGACCCCAAATCAACAGCCAGGTAGGTGTCATCCTGCTGAACGATTTCAAGGTGACGGCGGGAAACGCCGGTGTCCTCAACAGTAATATCGGCATTTGAGCCGCGCCCCAGAGTGACGGGCAGATCCTTTACAGCAAGGCGCTCGCCGTTAATTTCAAGCACAACCTGTGGCTTGGGGGCCGGTCGCTTGGGCTGGGGGAGCTTGTGAGCCGGGACTGGCTCGGTAGGAGGTGGAGCGGCTGGCTTGCTGATACGCGAGGGCAGGGAATCTTGGGCAACAGCAGGCGGAAGGTGCTGTGCCGGGGCCTCCTGGGGGGAGGCAACCTTCTGCTGGGAACCCGTGACTTCAAAATCACCGGGTTCTAGCTGATCACCCAGGGTGAACGTCACGCGCACAGAACCGCGCAAGGAATAGCCCTGGTCGCGGGCGTGGCGGATAACAACATCGCACAGCTCCTCAGCTAGGGGCACACCCCACTGCTGGGCCCGTGAAAAATCGGGGGCTGAGAACTCCACGGTAAAAACGTTGGGTGCCAGGGTACGGCCATTGGATACGGCGTAAGCCTTGTTGTCCATTTCGGTACGCAGACGGTTAGCGATATCAACCGGCTCAAAGGTGCCACCCTTGCCGAAGGTGCCGCGCACAGCCTTTTCTAGGCCCTGTTCAAGTTTGTCGATGAACCCCATGCTTGCCTCCTTCAACATCACATATCAGGCTTACCACCCTGAAGATAGCGGGCGCTCTGAAACTGGTTAATACGCAGGGTTAGCGTATAGCCTAAGCATCTAGTCTAGTGGATAACCGTAAAAACTCCCCGAGACAAGCTGGTAAATACCTGCTACTTACCCCTCTTAAATCTGAGGGCCCCTATGGGGGTTATAGCCAGGGTGGCTGGTCACCCCCATCTCATTAGTTATCAAAAGCTCCGGGCTGAGTCGCCTGTAGCCCACTGGGTGTCCCATGAAGTTTTTTGAGATGGATTCTCCTGCTGATCCGTATGCAGGGGCGTACGAGCATGAGAGCTGAGCCGACAACAAAAAACCAGGTCCCTGTCTCAACGGTTTCTTGCGAGAAAAAGAGAAAGGACCCGATGAGGAAAATAAGTCCGATGAGGATATCGTTACAGATTGAGAGCGTTTCGTAGCGGCCTTGAATAATGAGCTCGTCACGGCCGAAAGTCAGTCTTATATCCTGGGCTGAGTCATTCATTGTTCCATCATTTCACGCCTTACAACCAGAAGGCCCCTATTGTGCTGGATGCCATAAGACCCTCAAGTAGACGTGTCGGTCTCTAGCGTGTATAGTTATCTTCGTTGCCCATTGAGCAACTCAAAAAAGAATAATGCGCAAGTGGCGGAATTGGCAGACGCGCTGGCTTCAGGTGCCAGTGATCGCAAGATCGTGGGGGTTCAAGTCCCCCCTTGCGCACCACGAGAATAAACCCGTTTCCCCAGGTGAGAGCCAGGGAAAGCGGGTTTTTCTCTGCCCTAAAACAGCTCTGTGATACTGATTTGATACTCGTTTGCCCAGCAACCCTGTATCAAAGCAGGTGAGAACCAGGGCTAAAGAACCCTGCCCGATGCCAACAAGGGGCCTATCTTAGAAGCCTGCGAGCGCTGGGAACTGTGGGCTGGTGCTCATGGCTCCCAGATTAACAGAGACCCACAACACGATGGGTCAGTTCTTGGTTTACCTGCTACGAGGCACTGACCAGCTTTCTAGTTGCTGGGCTATCTGCTCAAAGGTCAGGGCGTGCTCTGCTACCTGAACAACGAACTGGGCCTGCTGGCTGTCTTCTAGCTCCTGCGGGGAAAGAATATCCCAGCCGTTCAGGTACATGAAAAGGACGGTGCAGGTGTAGGCAGTGCGCTTATTGCCGTCCGTGAAAGGGTGATTCTGGACCAGTGCTTCTAGGAGAGCTGCGGCCTTATCGAAGATACCAGGGTAGAGTTCGTGCCCTGCGTAGCTGGTGGCTGGTCGGGCGAGAGCGCTTTCTAGCAGATGTTCCCCACCAGGTTTTAGATGCTGTCCGGGTGCTAGACGGGCGTGGACTGTTAGAGCATCTGTGAGGGCTATGTACCGCATGAGAGGGGCGGCTGGGCTACTGGGTAGCCAGGATAGCGTTTACTCCTTCCAGCCTGTCGAGAACTGTCTCTAAGGCTTCTTGGAAGTCCTGGCTGGTGGTGGTTTCTGGTGCGATGGTAGTCATGTTGGTGTGCCTTCTAGCAGGCTAGGGGTTGGTGGTCTCCTTGTGAGATGTGCTTAAGCCTAGCGTTAAGGGTGGCGATGTGGCTAGGGGTTGGTGGTGTGTTGTCGGTATCTGCGAGAGCTTGCAGTGATGCTGAGGTTGCACCTAATAATGAGCTTGGGGTGTCTTGGTGCCTGGTGAGTTTTTCTCTGGGGTGGGTAGTTATTCCTATGTCTATGTCTTTATCTATACGGCGTGACGTTATCTATGGGGTGGCATAAAAAGAGAGAGCAGACGGTTTAGGTCTGCCCTCTTGGTTATTGCAAGATTCCCCCGCTGCCCGGTGTGGCTGTGGCCCATTGGGAGTGTGGGTTATACCCTGGCGGGTAATCTCCTATCCCGGTTGTGGGGTTTGTGGCCTCTGATGGTAGGAAGTTCTCTGCTTGGTCTTGCTCTGCCTTTTTCTGTTTCTCTCGCTCTCTGTCAAAAGCACTTTTCAGGCTTTCATTAGGGGGTCTATAGGGGTTCAAGTCCCCCTGCGCACCAAGAGCCTTTATTCAAAGGCTGTAAACCCGGGTTTGAGAGTTTTTCTTGGGCCCGGGTTTTGTGTTCTAGGGGCATTCAATGATGGGCGCCTTGGGTTTTCTCGAGTAGCTACAGGGTGTGTGCAAAGAGGTCTTACTGTATGTTTCCTCTTGTTTTAGGCTCTTTGGGGGTGGCTGGGGTGGCGCGTGTGCTCGTGGTACGGTGGTGCTGATGTTCTGTGTGAGTTGACCGTTTCTGGCGAAGAGCTAAGCGTATATATAGATATAGCTAAGACGCGTACTACCTGAGCGCTTTGATAAGAAGTGCATGGTGGTGGTTCCTCAACCTGAAACTGGGCTTGCTCCGGCGGGTGATGATGAGCTAGATGCTGAGCGCCGGAATTAGCTTCGGGAAGACAATAGAAGGATTGGTATGGCTGATATCAGATTCAGTTATGAGCTTTTGCAAGAACTCATCGATACATTCGGGGACGTTAAAACAGTGTTCGAAGGCTACGGTACATCAACGGCGGGTACCGTGGATAGTGATGACCCAGTAGCTCATCATCATGCTGATGTTGTGAAGGGCCAAGAGGGTCAGTTGATGGCGGCAACTGTAGCTTCGTTGGGTAATGCTCGTGATGGCACGCTAGCGGTTTTCGATGATTTTAAGAGCGCTGATTTAGCGGGAGATGGGAAGTAAAGAATGAGCACTCGTCCTTCTGACTGGTCCCCCTTAACTGGTGGGGACCCATGCCCCGGTGATCCTGCAGCGTATACATCAGTGATTTCTCATTGGCTAGAGCGTGCGACGGGTGCCCAGGCACAGGCTAATAAGTTGCAGGGTATTACCTCTGTTGATGCTGAGTCGAATCGTATTCGTCGTATTGAGCAGGTTGCTGCCGAGGGGCAGATGGCTTTGGGTAATATGGCTGATACTTTTGTTGCGGTGAGGGATGTGTTACAGGGGTGGCAGACCACACTAAGTGATTTGCAGGCGCGTGCCGACGAGGCCTTGGGTAAGGCACAGAGAGCGCACACGACTGTGGTGGATTCTTCTGCTCAGATTGGGACTTTAGGCGCTATTGCCGGTAAGCAGAATGAGCAGGATCGGGTGAGGATGGCTTTACTGCAGCAGGAGGTAGCTGTTGCTCAGGGTGTGATTGCCTCAGCGCAGCTTGAGGTGGATGGTATTCGTGCTGAGTATGCGCGGGAGTCTGCCGCTGCAGTGGCTGCGTATGTGTTGAATGTTTGAGGGCCTGTGGACTGCCGGTGGTAGTGCGTCTTCTAGTGGGGGTGGCTTTGGTTCTTCAGTGGATGATGTGAAGGGCACTTTACTGGGGGATTTGAGTGATGAGCGGGTGCAACAGTTAAAGGATTTGGCGGCGGCTGCTAATAACGGGCCGGTTGAGTTCGAGGCGTTTTTGGGAGCGTTGTCGGAGCTGGATGCGGGTTCTATCGCTGAGTTTTTTGGTGAGTATCCTGAGCTGGCGCGGTACCCGCTGGGTGGTACGGGTGATGATGTGTGGGATACTGCGGTATCGAAGTCTTGGTGGGCTAGTTTGGATGCTGATCAGAAGGCTGCCCTGGCGCACAGTGCTTGCGGTATGGTGGGTAATTTGAATGGTGTGCCGTATTCTGACCGGAATGTGGCCAATCGTTGGTTGTTGCATGATTTGTTGGCTAATGAGTCTTTGGATGATGCGACACGTGCGGCCTTAGTGCAGTTGCAGGAAGCGTCAGCTTATAAAAAGGGCAAAAAAGCTCCTCGCCTTATTCTTTCGTTGGATATATCGAACTCTCGTATTGATGATGGTTTTGATGAGAATAATGTTCTGGCAGTTGTATCTGTTGGAGACGTAGATTCGGCTGATGCTACGACTGTTATGGTTCCGGGTATGGACAACAGTGTGGGGCGTAGTATCAAGGATTTAACGCTGAATGCCCAGGGTATGTATGACAAGCAAAGGAATGAACTAGATAGGCTAGGGAAAAAAGAAGATGTTGCCACAATTGCATTTTTAGGGTATGATACGCCAAATATTGAATCAACCGTTGATGGCAGGTCTGATTCAAGTGGATACCGAGAGCGAAGCGCAGCTATGCGAGGGGTCCCAATTTCGAAAAAGCCATCACAAAGTGTGTTAAGCCCTGAAATGGCTCAGCAGGGCGGTCAAAAACTTGCTAGTTTCTATGACGGCTTGAACGTCACTAAATCTTCTAACACTGATATCCCTGAATACGGGGCGGGCAAGACGGACGCTTATAACGACCCATTTGTTTCTATTAACGCCCATTCCTACGGTACGACCACAAGTGCGGAAGCGCTTGGGCTCTCTCAGACAAGCGTGAACAATGCGGTGTTTTATGGTTCCGCTGGTTTAACGTGGGATGCCGTGAGGAAAGCTAACGCTGGTGAATGGATGCTAGAGCGTGATGCACAGGGGCAGCAACACCTGTCGTATGTGCATTCCCCGCATGACTGGCTGGCACCTATCGGTGCTTTTGGCGCTGGGCGTAAGGGGCCTGGTGATATTGATTTTGCGCAGGATTTTAGTGATGCTGCGGTTATCGATAGCGAGGGTAATTATTGGTATAACGTGGAGCATCATCCGGTGAATACTACTACTCAGAGTTGGGGCTGGAGCTTGGTGACAGATCCAGGGTTTGGTACTCAGCGAGGCTATTGGTCTAATGATTCTGCGACTATATTGTTTGGGTCTCAGCGTTCTTTGGGCGATCTAGTATCACAGAGTGACTTGGTGACGGTAGAGGCTTTTTATACGGTCAAGGGTGACGGTACTGGTTATGGTTCTGACACAGTGAGTGTACGTATTCCTGTATCTGCTTGGCAGTGGGAACATGCTTCTGATGAGGAACGTAAGGAGTTATTGCAAAAGATGATGGCCTCGCAGGGAATTTCTGGGCAGTAGGTAGTTGGGTAGGCTGATGATGTGGTTTTGCTGTTCTTATGAAAGGGGCCTGTAATGGTGTCTTCTATTATTCGGTTTTGTGCCGTGTTAGGTATGGTTTTTCTTATGGCAGGGTGTGGTTTGATGCAGGGTTCTTCTCGGGTTGCTTCTGCTGAGCAGCAGCGTGTGATTGTGGATGAGTTTTGGTCTTTGTTCCCTGGTACGGTGGAGGCTACGGGTACTGATCCTTCTCATTTTGTGTATG
>NZ_JBLXXT010000014.1:0-5385 GCF_048513575.1 Rothia sp. CCM 9417
ACGCGATAGACTAGACGAGTTGCCAAAAACGGTGACAACCAAGAAACCGCATCGAAAACCGCACCAGCCTGCTTGGCTTGTGAAGGTTTGATGGTGGTCTGTTGCTTGAAAACTCAATAGCGTACCAATGTTATAAACATAACATTCTAATCGTCCACACCACAAATACTGGGTCCCGATAAATATGAGGGGTGCAGGTGGTGCGGAAATAGAACTGATACCAAATATTTATACATTAGATGCACCTGATCTGGTCTTTGTGGCTGGTTGGGTGTGAATTTGATAATCATATGGTTTCAGATTCGTCAGCTTGAACCACACCACCCCGTGGTGAATGGTTCGCTATCAAATCGAGACTAGGATCATCAACTTTTTTTGTTTTCTAACGGAGAGTTTGATTCTGGCTCAGGACGAACGCTGGCGGCGTGCTTAACACATGCAAGTCGAACGATGATGACCGGTGCTTGCACTGGTTGGATTAGTGGCGAACGGGTGAGTAATACGTGAGTAACCTGCCTTTAACTCTGGGATAAGCCTTGGAAACGAGGTCTAATACCGGATACGACTAGTTCCCGCATGGGATGCTGGTGGAAAGGGTTTGTACTGGTTTTAGATGGGCTCACGGCCTATCAGCTTGTTGGTGAGGTAACGGCTCACCAAGGCGACGACGGGTAGCCGGCCTGAGAGGGTGACCGGCCACACTGGGACTGAGACACGGCCCAGACTCCTACGGGAGGCAGCAGTGGGGAATATTGCACAATGGGCGCAAGCCTGATGCAGCGACGCCGCGTGAGGGATGAATGCCTTCGGGTTGTAAACCTCTTTCAGCAGGGAAGAAGCGAAAGTGACGGTACCTGCAGAAGAAGCGCCGGCTAACTACGTGCCAGCAGCCGCGGTAATACGTAGGGCGCGAGCGTTGTCCGGAATTATTGGGCGTAAAGAGCTTGTAGGCGGTTTGTCGCGTCTGCTGTGAAAGCCCGGGGCTTAACTCCGGGTTTGCAGTGGGTACGGGCTAACTAGAGTGCAGTAGGGGAGACTGGAATTCCTGGTGTAGCGGTGAAATGCGCAGATATCAGGAGGAACACCAATGGCGAAGGCAGGTCTCTGGGCTGTAACTGACGCTGAGAAGCGAAAGCATGGGGAGCAAACAGGATTAGATACCCTGGTAGTCCATGCCGTAAACGTTGGGCACTAGGTGTGGGGGACATTCCACGTTTTCCGCGCCGTAGCTAACGCATTAAGTGCCCCGCCTGGGGAGTACGGCCGCAAGGCTAAAACTCAAAGAAATTGACGGGGGCCCGCACAAGCGGCGGAGCATGCGGATTAATTCGATGCAACGCGAAGAACCTTACCAAGGCTTGACATATACTGGATCGCTGCAGAGATGTGGTTTCCCTTTGGGGCTGGTATACAGGTGGTGCATGGTTGTCGTCAGCTCGTGTCGTGAGATGTTGGGTTAAGTCCCGCAACGAGCGCAACCCTCGTTCTATGTTGCCAGCACGTGATGGTGGGGACTCATAGGAGACTGCCGGGGTCAACTCGGAGGAAGGTGGGGATGACGTCAAATCATCATGCCCCTTATGTCTTGGGCTTCACGCATGCTACAATGGCCGGTACAAAGGGTTGCGATACTGTGAGGTTGAGCTAATCCCAAAAAGCCGGTCTCAGTTCGGATTGGGGTCTGCAACTCGACCCCATGAAGTCGGAGTCGCTAGTAATCGCAGATCAGCAACGCTGCGGTGAATACGTTCCCGGGCCTTGTACACACCGCCCGTCAAGTCACGAAAGTTGGTAACACCCGAAGCCGATGGCCTAACCCCTTGTGGGAGGGAGTCGTCGAAGGTGGGATTGGCGATTGGGACTAAGTCGTAACAAGGTAGCCGTACCGGAAGGTGCGGCTGGATCACCTCCTTTCTAAGGAGCTCAACTTTTAGTTGGCCATGCTGAGCGCGAGTGTCGTTTGGGTGGTTTGCTCATGGGTGGAATGTTAGTTCTGGTGCAGGCCTTTGGGTTTGTGCTGATTGGTTTGTGTGTTGTGTAGTGTTGGTGCGTTGTTGGGTTTTGAGGTAGCAGGCGTTTGTTTGTTATCTTGGTGTATCCCGGCATGAGAGTAGTGATCAGTTTGTTCTGGTTGCTTTTGAGTGTTGATCGGGTTGTTGTTTGAGAACTGTATAGTGGACGCGAGCATCTTCAATGTTTTGAAGAATACTCAATTCTTTTTGGATTGTGTTTCTTTGATTCTTGATTTTGTACTTAGTTAAATATAGTCAAGGTTAATTTATTCTTGATTTTATCTGTGTGTAAGTTATTAAGGGCACACGGTGGATGCCTTGGCACTAGAAGCCGATGAAGGACGTGTGAATCTGCGATAAGCCTGGGGGAGCCGATAACAGGGCGTTGATCCCAGGATTTCCGAATGGGGAAACCCAGCAAGCTATCATGGTTTGTTACCACCAGTTGAATGTATAGGCTGGTTGGAGGGAACGGGGGGAAGTGAAACATCTCAGTACCCTCAGGAAGAGAAAATAACAAATGATTCTGTGAGTAGTGGCGAGCGAAAGCGGATGAGACTAAACCTGTGGTGTGTGATACCGGTTGAGGGTTGCATCATGGGGGTTGTGGGAGTACGCATCACAGTTTCAATCGACTGTGGACGTGATGTTCTAGCATGTAGGTGAACGCCTTGGGATGGGTGACCGGAGAGGGTGAGAGTCCTGTAGCCGAAATGTGTTAGACCGCGTGTGTGCCACCCGAGTAGCACGGGGCTCGTGGAATCTCGTGTGAATCTGCCAGGACCACCTGGTAAGTCTAAATACTTTCTAGTGACCGATAGTGAATCAGTACCGTGAGGGAATGGTGAAAAGTACCCCGGGAGGGGAGTGAAATAGTACCTGAAACCGTGTGCTTACAAGCCGTTGGAGCCTTTTGGGGTGACAGCGTGCCTTTTGAAGAATGAGCCTGCGAGTTAGTGTTCTGTCGCGAGGTTAACCCGTGTGGGGAAGCCGTAGCGAAAGCGAGTCTGAATAGGGCGTGTTAGTGGCAGGATCTAGACCCGAAGCGGAGTGATCTATCCATGGCCAGGTTGAAGCGACGGTAAGACGTCGTGGAGGACCGAACCCACTTCAGTTGAAAATGGAGGGGATGAGCTGTGGATAGGGGTGAAAGGCCAATCAAACTCTGTGATAGCTGGTTCTCCCCGAAATGCATTTAGGTGCAGCGTTACGTGTTTCTTGCCGGAGGTAGAGCTACTGGATGGCCGATGGGCCCCACAGGGTTACTGACGTCAGCTAAACTCCGAATGCCGGTAAGTTAGAGCGTAGCAGTGAGACAGTGGGGGATAAGCTTCATTGTCGAGAGGGAAACAGCCCAGACCATCAACTAAGGTCCCTAAGCGTGTACTAAGTGGGAAAGGATGTGGAGTTGCTGAGACAACCAGGAGGTTGGCTTAGAAGCAGCCACCCTTGAAAGAGTGCGTAATAGCTCACTGGTCAAGTGATTCTGCGCCGATAATGTAGCGGGGCTCAAGTACACCACCGAAGTTATGGCAATGAGATTTTTTCTTGTTGGGTAGGGGAGCGTCGTGTATCCGGTGAAGCTGCGGTGTGAACCAGTGGTGGAGGGTATGCGAGTGAGAATGCAGGCATGAGTAGCGAATCACGGGTGAGAAACCCGTGCGCCGGATGATCAAGGGTTCCAGGGTCAAGCTAATCTGCCCTGGGTTAGTCGGGGCCTAAGGCGAGGCCGACAGGCGTAGTCGATGGATAACGGGTTGATATTCCCGTACCGGTGAAAAACCGCCCATACTGATATTTTGATGCTAACTGTGTGATGCCCTTTGTGCCTTTCCCTTTGTGGTTGGGCTTGGGGTGGAGTGCAGGACCCGATTTTTGGAGGTAAACGTATTAACAGGTGTGACGCAGGAAGGTAGCCAAGCCACGCGATGGTTGTCGTGGTCTAAGCGTGTAGGGTATCCGGTTGTTAAATGCGCCGGTGTTTGCCTGAGACGTGATGGGACCCCGTTTGGGGGATTTGGTGATCCTATGCTGCCGAGAAAAGCATCGGCGTGAGGTTTTAGCCGCCCGTACCCGAAACCGACACAGGTGATCAGGTAGAGAATACTAAGGCGATCGAGAGAATCATGGTTAAGGAACTCGGCAAAATGTCCCCGTAACTTCGGGAGAAGGGGAGCCTTGAGCGTGACCGGTACTTGCTACCGTGAGCGTGTATGGGTCGCAGAGAATTGGGGGAAGCGACTGTTTATCAAAAACACAGGTCCGTGCGAAGTCGTAAGACGATGTATACGGACTGACTCCTGCCCGGTGCTGGAAGGTTAAGAGGATTGGTTAGCCCCTTGTGGGCGAAGCTGAGAATTTAAGCCCCAGTAAACGGCGGTGGTAACTATAACCATCCTAAGGTAGCGAAATTCCTTGTCGGGTAAGTTCCGACCTGCACGAATGGAGTAACGACTTCCCTACTGTCTCAACCATGAACTCGGCGAAATTGCAGTACGAGTAAAGATGCTCGTTTCGCGCAGCAGGACGGAAAGACCCCGTGACCTTTACTATAGTTTGGTATTGGTGTTCGGTGTGGCTTGTGTAGGATAGGTGGGAGACTGTGAAGCAGGCACGCTAGTGTTTGTGGAGTCGTTGTTGAAATACCACTCTGGTCGCTCTGGATGTCTAACTTCGGCCCGTGATCCGGGTCAGGGACAGTGCCTGATGGGTAGTTTAACTGGGGCGGTTGCCTCCTAAAGTGTAACGGAGGCGCCCAAAGGTTCCCTCAGCCTGGTTGGCAATCAGGTGTTGAGTGTAAGTGCACAAGGGAGCTTGACTGTGAGACTGGCAGGTCGAGCAGGGACGAAAGTCGGGACTAGTGATCCGGCGGTACGTTGTGGAACGGCCGTCGCTCAACGGATAAAAGGTACCTCGGGGATAACAGGCTGATCTTGCCCAAGAGTCCATATCGACGGCATGGTTTGGCACCTCGATGTCGGCTCGTCGCATCCTGGGGCTGGAGTTGGTCCCAAGGGTTGGGCTGTTCGCCCATTAAAGCGGTACGCGAGCTGGGTTCAGAACGTCGTGAGACAGTTCGGTCCCTATCCGCTGCGCGCGTTGGAAATTTGAGAAAGGCTGTCCTTAGTACGAGAGGACCGGGACGGACGAACCTCTGGTATGTCAGTTGTACCGCCAGGTGCATGGCTGATTGGCTACGTTCGGGAGGGATAACCGCTGAAAGCATCTAAGCGGGAAGCCTGTTTCGAGATGAGATTTCCTGGCAACGTTTGTTGTGTGAGGATCCCTGTAGATGATGGGGTTGATAGGCCGGGTATGGAAGCGGGGAATGCCCGTGGAGTTGACTGGTACTAATAGTCCGAAGGCTTACACA
>NZ_JBLXXT010000015.1:0-3280 GCF_048513575.1 Rothia sp. CCM 9417
ATTAAATGTGATGGAAAGGCTCCGATCAAAAGATCGGGGCCTTTCTTTTGTATTAAGGTCACTCTGTATTACTTCAACTAAGGGTTGAGTTTGGGTAGGGTGGGTGATAAAAGCCACGGGGCTTTAAGGTGAACACTAGGTAAACAAATTTGTGTTGAGGATTGTTGTTGCCAGAGTAGCGTGTGGGTTTGTGCCCTAAAAGCCCTGCTTTGAGATATTGTTTTAAAGAATGATGGCTTTAAAAATTACCTTTGACTAGTAATAACGTAATTCTGTCTAGTCTGCGGCGCCTCCTCACGCTCCTGTTTGTATGCGTTTTTTGGGTTTTATGAAACTTAAACAATATTTAAGGCTCTTCTCATCTGGTGGTGGGTTGAAGTTTTCCAAAATCTGCTGAGGCAACAACAATAGATACGTGACTACAGAACTGATCATCCTGGCGATTGTCGTCCTCACAGCTTTGGCTTTCGACTTCACCAACGGATTTCATGACACAGCAAACGCTATGGCATCCTCCATTGCTACCGGTGCGCTCAAGCCCAAAGTAGCTGTGGCTCTCTCAGCCGTCCTTAACCTGGTAGGCGCTTTCCTCTCCATTGAAGTGGCTAAAACCGTGGGGAAAGGCCTGGTAGATCTTAACACCACAGACAATGGGGCAAGCCTCATGCTGATTGTGTTCACCGGTCTGGTGGGCGCTATCTTATGGAACGTTTTCACATGGCTGTTGGGGCTACCATCTAGCTCATCCCATGCCCTCTTTGGCGGTCTCATCGGTGCAACCTTAGCTTCACTTGGCACAGATGGGGTGCTCTGGGAAGGTGTGCTGATGAAGATCATCGTTCCTGCTCTGATGGCTCCGCTGATTGCCGGTGCTGTTGCAGCTATCGGTACCATTCTGGTGTACGCCTCAACTCGCAAGGTATCTGCTAACCGTAAGAAGAAAAACTTCCGTTTCGGTCAGATTTCAGCTGCCTCTCTCATGTCTTTGGCTCACGGTACAAACGACGCTCAGAAGACCATGGGCGTTATCTTCCTAGCTCTGGTTGCTGCCCAGGAAGTTGACCCTAATGCTGAAATTCCTTTCTGGGTTCGTTTTGTCTGCGCCGCCGCTATCGCATTGGGAACCTATCTGGGTGGCTGGCGTATCATTAAGACCTTGGGTAAAGGCATCGTCGATATTGACGGACCCCAGGGGCTTGCAGCTGACGGTTCTTCGGCGGCTATCATTCTGACCTCGTCCCATTTTGGTATGGCACTTTCGACAACCCACGTAGCGACCGGCTCCATCATTGGTTCGGGCCTGGGGCGTCGCGCAAAGGTACGCTGGTCAACCGCCCGCCGTATGGTGATCGCCTGGATTATTACTCTGCCCGCAGCCGGTGCAGTCGGCGCTATCACCTGGTTTGTCGGTAACTACATCAACCTCTTCACCGGTAGTAACTGGGTGGGGGAAGCAACTGTCTTCCTAATCCTGGTTGGTTTCTGCTTCTTAATGTGGGCTCATTCCCGCAAGAGCGCTGTTAGCCACATTGATCTGCATTCGGGTGAAGCAGTCACTGCTCGTGAGGTGCTTAAAGAAACCTTGCCCGCTAGTGAGAAGGCCGGTGCCTAATGTTGATTGTCGATATCTTTCATAAGATTTACCCCGTATTCTTGGCTGGCCTGGTGTTTGGCGCTGGACTCCCTGCCCTGTATGCCTTGGCGGTACGGCTGATGAGCGGTGCCGCCGGTGAAACGGAAGAAGGCGCAGTGCTTGAAACCGAACCGAATTTCCTTGCCCGTACTGCCGCCTATCTGATCTTTGTTGTTTTAGTCCTCGCTGTTATCAGCGGTATCCTATGGATTGCTAAGGACTTCCTCTACGCCTACACCGGCTTTAACTTTTTGGGTGTTGCTGGCTAGCTCAAGGCCTAGCATGCACCCAAGGGAAAAGGGGTTCCTGATTGCAGTCGGTCAGGACCCCCTTTTCGTGGGTGAGTTTTAGGCCCACTCTGCTGTCTCCATGCTTACCCCGTGGGCAGCTGCATTGGATACGATAGCGGCAACGAGCCATTCCGTGAGTCTCGGCTCTTGGGCATCCTAGTGGGCAGTGAACCGTGGACTAGCGCTCTAGCCCCGTGCAATAAGAACATGCTTGGAGTGAGTCACAGGGAGCCGGTGGCTCAGTAGATAAGGGTGTGTTGAACCTTCTCGATATCTTGAGCCGTGTAGAGACGAGCGCTCTCACTACCACGTGTACTGGGGCGTAGTAGGTGTATTTCATACCAATAGTGCAGGGTTCGTACTGTTAGTTCCAAAAGCTGGGCCGTTTGGCTGACTGTTCGGTACCGTTTATCTCCCGTGCTCACTAGGCTAGAAGCCTCATGTTCCGTGAGAGCAAGTCATAATAATTTTTCTTCCTAAGGCCTTGGGTCACAAAACCTCAGCAATCTAAAGTTGAGGCTATGACCGAATTCCTCAACCTTCCGCTGAGACGCATTATCGCTAGAGCTGAAGACAAACCTGCCCCAAGCGGTGCTTGGCCCTATAATCTCGCCATCACTCGTCGTGCTCTTGATGGGTTGGATTTTGGTGCGCTGACCGTCATAACGGGTGAAAACGGGGCAGGTAAATCAACCCTGGTGGAATCTATTGCTGAGGCCTACGGGTTACCCCTAGGTGGTGGTGATGCGCAGGTTGCCCGGCCCGGTTATGAAAATTCATCTGCTTTTGGTTTTGCTTTACAGGTAGTGCGCGGGGCTGCGCGGCGGCGTGCCGGTCTTTTCTTGCGGGCAGAAGGCTTGCTTGCACATCTTGAGTACCTGGCAGAGCTGCAATCTGACCGGGCCAAGAAGATGCTCAGGCTCTCTCACGGTGAGAGTACTCAACGGTTTTTGGAATACGCTCAGGAAAACTACGGCCTGTGGATTCTTGATGAACCGGAATCTGGTCTCTCTTTGAACGGTCAGCTCCAGCTCTTGGCGCGAATCCTAGATTTTCTGCAATCTGGAGGTCAGGTTATCCTCTGCACGCACAGCCCCCTGCTGGCTTCGCTTGCCGACTTCCGTGATGAGCAAGTGTGGGAAATAGGGGAGTGGGGCCTGCGCTTGAGGTCCTGGAGGGAACTTGAGATGGTTCGGGACTGGCAGGCTATTTTGCAAGAACCCGGGTATTACCTTAGGTATTTGGCGGAGAGCTAGCTCAAGAAAAATAAAAATAGTGTGGTGCAACTAACCGCTCATTTGATAGGCTGGTGTTGCGCGTGTAAAAAACGTGTAGTAGAGTAGAAGCATAACACCAC
>NZ_JBLXXT010000016.1:0-2788 GCF_048513575.1 Rothia sp. CCM 9417
AAGTCAGGTAGCCGGAGACACTGAGCTGTCTCCGGCTACCTGACTTAAGCCCGTTCTAAACTCTCTATCGGTTCGTTATGAATGACGCGATCGCGCAACGCTTGCAACATATATCCCAGTACTTATCGCGATAACTAGCAGAGCTAGCATCGAATAGTTACTGACAGCTTCGTTTATAAAGCCCATGCTTCTAGCAACTAGTAGAAATATACCGATAACAAAAAATACCAAAGGCAGGATAATTTTACTTTTTGTTAGCACTTTAATTCAGCACCTTTATTGAGATGAACAGCCTGTAATAATTCCGTTGATTTCTGTGAAAGTGACTCCATTTCCATCTTGAGCACATTCTTTAAGCTTTTCCTGGTTATTCCAGGCCCATCCGAAGAAGATTCCGCCCGCTACTCCAACAGGCCAATAACCCGAGCCAAGAAGGCCAGCAAGTCCTGCGGCATCCTTTACCTGCCCATACCCATCAATCATTTTCTGGACTTTGCAGGAGTCTAACTTGACCTCATTGGTTTGGCCGCCAGTAATAAAGTCAACTGATACGACCTCAGTTTTCGTTTCACCCCTGCACTCTTCCGCAACTGCAGGAGTGTATATTCCTCCTGCTAAGCCAAGAGTTAGAGCTCCAACAACAAAACCAGTTGAAATTTTTTTTGCTACGGTCATCTTATTCCCTTTCGTTCCAAAGCGCTCTCGCCTTGGTGATTGGTAACAACTGTATTCCAACACACATATTTTAAATAAGTCAACTTATTACATCACGATTCAATAAAGAAATCAGAGAAATACCCAGTCAGCGCTACCTAAAAATTTACGTAATACACCTATAGATACGTGTCTTTTTTTATTTCCCCGCTGGTGATAAGCGGAACATAAGCCCCCTAGGATCACACCGCCTGAGACGTCGCTACGCGATGGAGCAAGCGCCCTTGACGGGGTGTGATCGGGGGCTAAGCTTTTCCACCAGTAGCGAGAAGCCAAAAGAAAAACACGCCCGAGCGTGCAAAATTGCCAAGCGCAGCGACCCGAAAAATTTTGCGCTTCACCAGGCAAAAGCCCTTTACGTAACGTAAATGTATAGCTTGCTCCGCCAGGTGCTTAAATACACCTGCTATTTATGAGTTACTCAGAATACAACTTCCTGAGTCATTGAATGCATGAGGTGTGACGAAAAATCAGAGCACAAAAACTGACCGGCTGGCTGATCTTTTTCGCTCAACTAAGACCACAATGAAACACGATTTTCCGTAACAGCCCGTTACGTTAGTGCATTTCAATGCCACAGGTGTGTAGGTTTTTCCCGCGCACTTTCTGAGGTAAAGGCAGGCGGGGAGATGCGCGTTTCTGTCACAGCAAGAGAAAGTCAAACGAAGTTTGGCATACGTGACTGACTAACTGTTTCTGCTTTTGGTTTCTGGGGTTGCCTGCTGCTCTTGACTGAAGTTCCTTCTCTATAGAGTCTTGTACCTTGGGTTTACGCCAGGTGAGGGATGAAGAGGGCGTAGGGTGTCAGCTGGAGTAGGTCGGAGCGCCCGGGCTGAGTCGAGGAGGCTTGGAGCAGGGGAGGGGGCGGAGAACCGTAATACCCTGATTAAGCTCCAGGAATGTCACCTTTGGGATTAGTTCCACGAACGCTGAACTGTTCGAACAGTCACGCCCATTTTTTCGGCAACCTCTCGTTGCTTGTACCCGGCCTCTTTGAGTGCCTGAATCTGCGCCCTACGCCCGATAGCCTGAGCAGATTTAACAGCGTTTCCGGCAACTCTTCCGCGCGCTAGTGCCTGGGTCTGGGCTTCGGTTTTTCGGCTCCCGCCCTTACGCCCAATCTCAGCCATAAACTCGCGCACCGCGTCAGGGACAGGCGCCCCCGGCTCATGGCGGGCTTCTGCGGGACTAAAACGGGTTTCCATGAACTTCTGTACACTCCTGACGATTCCAGCAACCTCAGACAAGGGTAACGGCGGATTGCACTGAGCACTCAGCTCATAGGCCTGGGCTTCAAAGTCCCCGCCACGGTAGGCAGTGCGCCTAATGGTCTGAAAAATCGTCTCATTACGCTGACCTGCTTCTAGCTCGCCCCAGACCGGCTCAGGACGGCATGGGCGGGTTTCTGTGCCCTCTGGAGACTTAGAAGCCCTTAGAAAGGCTCTAAGCGCCCCTGAGAGTGCTTTGAGGGCATAGGGCGGGCAATCAGTCGGGTAAATGACCTCAGCGCCCTTATATAGCGGGTTACGGCACTTTGAGGGGCTAAGAGCGTTCACCGCTGGGTCACCTGAACAGGCACGGCGTAGAAGCTCGGCGGTGTCCCTCGCGAACCGGATAGGAGCTTGGTGGGCTTTGCTGGTCAGCGGGACACCCTCAATAAGCCAGAAAGCTTGTACGCCCTGGGCTGTAAAAATCACGGCATGAGGGTAAATTTCGCGGGGTAAATCAAAGATGTAATTCGGCGCGAAAATATGGTCGATGTCGATCACCAGGGCACGGCAAAAAGCGGGGCTGGGCTGGTAAAACTCGTACTTGTGTAGGTCTGCCCGTAGGGTTTTGGTCAGCGGGGCGCTCTTGGTTTCTGAGCAGAGAAAGACCCTCTGGGTGTCTGTGATGTGTACGGCGAACCGGGCTTCTTTGGTTGCGGTTCTGCTGGGTACTGCTAGACTCGTAGACACAAGCTTGAATTCCTTTCGAAGTAAGACGCGAGACGGAATTTGTGAACCGGTTAGGGTGCCAGCCCTACCGGTTCTTTTTTATCTAAAACTGCTCTAAGCATATACGGAACGGGCTT
>NZ_JBLXXT010000017.1:0-639 GCF_048513575.1 Rothia sp. CCM 9417
AGGATGGGTGAGTGGTGTGCTCTTGTGGCGTAGGTTGGGTGCTTTGGTAGCAGTTGGTGCTTTGGTGGTGGGCTGTTCTTCGGGGCCGCGTGCGGTGTCGGCTCAGGAGCAGGCTGCTATTGAGGATGAGTTCTGGGTTCTCTTGCCTCAGGTGGTGGAGGATACGGGGTTGGAGCCGTCTTCTTTTAAGTACGCCAGTGGTCGTACTTATGATCCTCAGAAGGTGGCTGATCGGTCTTTTACTCCTCAGGGTGTGTGTGATTCGAGTGGCGAGGAGACTTTATATCGTATTGAGCTGGCTATGGATACTTTTGATGTGGATGATGTGCAGCATCCTGCTTCGGAGTACACTGCGCGGTCTGAGCGGATGCGTGCTTTGTGGGAGTCTCGTGGGTTTGAGGTGAAGAATGCTGGGCCGTATGGGAATGGGTATGAGATTGTGTATGTCACGGAGCAGGGGATTACGGTGTCTTACTATGTGGGGGATAAGGGGGAAAGTATTGTGCTGCGTAGTGAGTGTGTTTTGTCTGAGGATGGGTGAGTGGTGTGCTCTTGTGGCGTAGGTTGGGTGTTTTGGTGGCAGTTGGTGCTTTGGTGGTGGGGTGTTCTTCGGGGCCGCGTGCGGTGTCGGCTCAGGAG